>DATAQX010000325.1:0-18140 GCA_036264455.1 Silvibacterium sp.
GCAGCCTCGAGGACCGTTGCCGCATTGAAACCGACGATTGGCATTGGATCGGTGACGGCCCCGGTGGATGCCCTGGGTGATCCTTTGCCGCCACCTGCGAAGACCGTCGCGCGCGGGCCGATGCCCAGGACCACGGCGCACGTTGTGGTAGACGATGGTGACGATGCATCGCCAATGGCGGATGTAGCCTCGCTGAGCCAGCAGCCGAACCGGGTGAAGGCGACAAAGCGGCCAACGACGGCTCCCGTGGCGCAGTCGGTAGCGGGAACGAGTCCAGCACCCCAGCCGGATGAAGTCGCAGCGGTGAACACACCTGTTGCTCCGGCGCCGAAAGCTCGCGCCTCGCGCAGTCACCCAGCGAGTCCACCGCCCGCCGACACGAATGCACAGCCGGTTCATCCCGCGCAGCCGACCGCCGATGGTCAGCGATCGATGGTTCGGGCTCTTGGCCTGAAGATCAATCGCATCGTTGTGGACGCCGGGCACGGCGGGCATGATTCGGGGACACTCGGACCGGATGGAATTCAGGAGAAGGACGTAGTGCTCGATGTCGCGCTGCGGCTGGGGCAACTGCTGAAGCAGCGGCTGGGCGCGGACGTGATCTATACCCGCGATGACGATACGTTCATTCCGCTCGAGACGCGGACGGCGATCGCAAACAAGGCGCAGGCGGACCTGTTCATCTCGGTGCATGCGAATTCGAGTCCCGACCCGGGGGCGCGCGGAGTCGAGACATACTACCTGAACTTCACCACCTCGGCGGATGCGCTGGAAGTCGCGGCCCGCGAGAACGCTGTGTCGGATCAGTCGATTCATGAGCTCTCTGACCTGGTGAAGAAGATCGCGCTGCAGGACAAAATCAACGAGTCGCGCGAGTTTGCCTCGGATGTGGAGCAGAGTTTGTATTCCGGGCTCGAAGAAGGGAATCCGGGGTTAAAGGATCGCGGAGTAAAGAAGGCGCCATTTGTAGTGCTGATTGGCGCGAATATGCCCTCGATTCTGGCGGAGATATCTTTCCTCACGAATCCCAGCGATGCGCAGGAGCTGCACGACGGAAAATATCGTGAACGAATTGCGGAGTCGATCTATCGCGGGGTAGCGCGATATATGGGCAGCCTGAGCGGGGTGAGGATCGCCGACGCCACTCCGCGTGGCAATGGTCGCTGACCGCGCTTTTGAAGCACAGGCTGGAACCTGTAATCTGGATTGGTATGCTCGATTTGTCATTTGTCCGCGCCAATCTGGAATTGGTGGAAGGAAAGCTCCGCGATCGCGGACAGGACCCGGCAGCACTGCTGGGAGATTTTCGCGCGCTGGATCAAAAGCGGCGCGAGCGGATCACCGAGGCTGAACAGCTCAAGGCGCAGCGCAACAAGCTGAGCGAAGAGGTGGCGCGGCTGAAGAAGTCCGGTCAGGACGCGACGGCCGTGATGGATGAGACGCGCGCGCTGAAGTCGCGGATGGAGTCTCTGGAAGCGGCTGCCGCGGAGGCTGACCGGAACTTAACGGCGATTCTCTTCAACGTCCCGAATCTCCCCCTCGCTGACGTGCCGGTCGGCAAGTCCGAGCACGACAACGTCGAAATCAAACGCTGGGGAAAGCATCCAAAGTTCGATTTCGCGCCAAAGCCGCACTGGGAGGTCGGGGAACAGCTGGGCATTCTCGATCTGGCGCGCGCAGCGAAGCTTTCCGGTGCACGCTTTGCGGTGTATTGGGCAGAGGGAGCGCGGCTGGAGCGGGCCCTCATTAACTTCATGCTCGACTTTCACACGCGCGAGCACAAATACACTGAAGTTCTGCCGCCGTTCATGGTGAACAGCAAGTCCCTCTACGGTACCGGGCAGTTGCCGAAGTTCGCCGAAGATCTTTTCCACTGTGAAGACGGACAGGCGTACGAACCAGGCGTTTTTCGAGACAATGACCACTGGCTGATTCCGACCGCCGAGGTTCCGGTAACGAATCTCTATCGCGACGAAATCCTTGACGACGCGCAGCTTACTACATCGTTGACTGCATACACGCCGTGCTTCCGCTCGGAGGCGGGCTCCTACGGCAAGGACGTTCGCGGCATCATCCGCCAGCATCAGTTCCAGAAGGTTGAGCTGGTAAAGTTCACCCGCCCGGAAGACAGCGGGGCGGAGCATGAGAAGCTGACGCGGGAGGCGGAGACTATTCTTGAGCGGCTGGGTTTGCCGTATCGCCGGATGCTGCTGTGCACCGGTGATATGGGCTTCAGTTCGGCGAAGACCTATGATCTTGAAGTGTGGCTGCCCGGCCAGCAGCTCTATCGCGAGATTTCCTCGTGCTCGAACTTTGGCGATTTTCAGGCGAGGCGGGCCAACATCCGGTATCGGCCCACGGGGCAGACGAAGACAGCGTATGTGCACACGTTGAATGGGAGCGCTTTAGCTGTCGGGCGAACGTGGCTTGCGATCATCGAGAACTATCAGCAAGTCGATGGTTCGGTATGCATCCCTGAGGCGCTGGTACCCTATATGGGTGGACAGACGGTGATCCGCGCAAAGGGTAAATGAGCATGTCACGGATATTACGGAGCTATTTCTTCTGGACATATGAGCGCGGCAGCTTTCACTACGACGTGATGGTCACGCTGATTCTCGCCTTCATCTTTCTCACGCCGAGAATCTGGAACTATGGCGATCGTCCGCAGGAACAGAAACTGGCTCCAGGGAGTGTGCTGGTCAAAATCGCCGGTCCCGGGGATTTCGTTTACGAGATACCCGCGGTGCAGATCCATGTGAACGATTCGCTGGCTGTGCAGCTCCAGCAGAGCGTCGAATCGGTTTCGGGACCAGTAGTGATCGATCGCTTTGAGGCAGTAAAGGAGCCGCACGGCAAGATTACCGGCTACCGTGTGTGGGCCCATCGTTAATTGCGGAGCATTCGCGCCCGCACACGCATCCAAATCTCACGGAGTAAAGATCCAGTATGAAGAAAGCTATGAATCTGCGCATTTGCGCAGTCTTTCTGATTTTGTCGCCTCTTGCCGCACTGGCGCAAAACGCCGAACTGCAGAATGTTTTGACCGAGATGGACGCAGCTTCGGCGAAGTTTCAGAGCGCGCAGGCCGATTTTGTGTGGGACCAGTACACGGCAGTTGTGCAGAGCCATGATTTCCAGAAGGGAACGATCGCTTTTCGACGTACCGGCAACACGACAGAGATGGTAGCGCACGTCAAGACCGACAACGATCAGCCCTCACCGAAGGACGTGCTGTACAAGGGCGGCGAACTGGACTTTTACCAGCCCAGCCTGAAGCAGGAGACGATCCTGAAAGCGGGGGCGAACGTAGAGCAATACCTGACACTGGGGTTCGGCGGCAGCGGCAAGGACCTGGCGGCCAACTGGAACATCGTCTATCAGGGGACGGAAACGATCGACGGCGTGGAGACGGCGAAGCTCGATCTGACGCCGAAGCAGCCGGTGGGCAATAACGAATTCACCCATATTACCGTCTGGATCGATCCAAAACGGGCTATATCGCTGAAACAGCAGGTCTTCCAGGAGAGCGGAGACTCGCGCACGGCAGTCTATTCGAACATCAGGATGAACAGCGTTCCGGCAAGCGCATTCGCGCTCCAGCTTGCTCCGGGAACGCAAAAAGTCAGGAAGTAGGGCTAGGGTACCGAAACAGGCTCGCGCTGACCCCGGGCAATTGCAATCGCCGCCAGCGCAATGACAATAGGGAAGCACTCCAGGGTGTAGCGCGGCTCCGGTGCTTCGATCGTCGCGAGAAGAGCAACGCGCAGCAGTATGAAAGCCACCATGGCCCCTGCCAGGGGCGGCCAGCGTCTTAAACCGAGCGCGGCCGCGATCAAATAGAACAGATTGAGCGCGGCATAGGCCGCCGCAAAGATAGTCTCGGACTGGTGGTGCGAATATTCCCACCATCGCAGCTCAATCCAGAGCAGTTCCGTGCGAGGCCGCAGCCACATATCTGCAACCCGCGCCAGTGGCAACATCAGGTAGTAGCGCAGGGGTTGGGCCCGAACCCGATCCGCGGCCAGCTGTGCAAAACGCTCATCTAATGAGGGAGTTAGGGAAATCGTCTTGTTGTAGTCGTCAAGCAGTTGCCTGGTCTGCTCGTACTGTGCCTGAGAATCGAAGGCGCGGGACGGCAACTTTGCGATGTCGATCGTGTCAGTATCAATGTTCCAATAAACTTCCCAGGTGCAGGCGAGATCTACGCAGACAGTCTTCGTCCAGCGATTGAAGCCGGGGTCGGTGAATTCGCCGGGGTCGGTGGCGTAGCGTGGGGCAAGGGGCTGAAAGACGTGGAAGGTGCGCCAGTTGCGCACGGTCCAGGGAATGAAGGGCAGCACCGAGAGCACGCCTGCCACGGCCGCATATCGCACCATCCGCTTTGTACCCCACCGCTTGCGTCCGTACCAGACGATGGCGGGACATAAAGCGACGGCGAGCAGCGCGCCATCGGGGCGCAGCAGTGCGGCGTAGCTCCAGGCCAGGGCCTGGAGCAGCGCCCATCGCCACTGTGGCTCCTTTTCGGTCTGGAGGAAACGCGCCAGGGCGTATAAGGCAACGGAGATCCAGAAGATCTCAAGCGTCTCGGTGAGAGGGACAGCGGCGTAGTTTGCCGTGAATGGACAAAGGACGGCGAGCCAGAGCGCCCACCATGCGGCTTTTCGATTCCAGATGCGCCGCGTGAATGCTGCGATCAGGATGCAGGATGCCAGGTCGACGACAGTCTGGAGGAACATGACCGCGTGGTAGTGTTCCATGCCGAAGAGCCTGAAGCTTGCGGCAAGAAAGAGCGGATATCCAGGCAAACGGATCAGTGTGGGGCGAAGTTCTCCGCTGGCCGTCGTCCCGTAGACGCCATGCAGCATCCAGTTTTTTGCGATGCTGCCGTAGACGAGCGGATCGCCCTGAACTTCGGGGTAAGCATGAATAAACCAGAGCCGCAGCGCCGCGCCTGAGGCCAGTGCCAGGATTCCGATCCACCACTTTCGGGGTAGTGCAAAGCGCATGAAGCTGAATCATACAGGGGTGCCAACAATCTAAAAATATGCACCCCGGAACTAACGTAAACTAGAAAAAGACTTTATACAGTACCGCAAACCCGGTAACAGAACGAAATTTTCGTGCAGTAAGACTGAGAGTAAATCAACGGCGCCATGAAACAGATTTTCTACGACCCGCAACGCAAGCGATGGAAGCGTCTCCGGCGCCTGATGGACGTTCTCGGCGTTGTCTCGACGGTCGTGCTGGTCATTTTTTTTCTGAGTGTCGTGAAGCGCCAGACGCTGCCTGAGCTGTTGCTGCCCACACAGAAGCGGAACTACAAGGCGCTCAAAGAGCCCGTTGTTGATGCGCTCAAGAAGAGCGCGCCTCGCCCGACGCGCCGGAAGACCCATCGCCGGCCTTCGGAAATTCCTCTAAACGGAGATGAGGGGCTGCGCGCAGCCTTCTATACGAACGATGAGGCAAGCTACTCCTCGCTCAAGGCGCATATTCATCAGATCGATTTGCTCTTCCCGGACTGGTTGCACGTATTTGCGCCGAACGGCGATCTGATGGCCGCGACGTCGCTCTATCCGGTGAATCTTTATAACGTGGTGGATAAATCGGGGATTCATGGTGTCGATCCCCAGAATAAAGTTCAGCGCGTGATCACCGCTGCCAAGGAAGATACGGAAATCTTCCCCATGCTGAACGACTACAGCCCTGCCGATTCCCAGTGGCACGGAGACGTAATCGGGAAGGTTCTGAAGGACCCGGCAGCGCGAGAAAATCTGCACCATCAGATCGACAAGTTTCTGGCCGCGAACCCCAACTATCACGGCATTTGTCTGGACTTTGAAGAGGTTCCGGACACGGAATTGAAGCTTTACACGGAGTGGGTTGGCGAGCTTTACAACGATCTGCACGCGAAGAATCTGCGGATTTATGTCGACGTAGAGTCCAGCTCTGATGATTGGGTGATGAAGGCACTCGCGAAAAACAGCGATGGCGTCATCCTGATGAACTACGACCAGCATGAAGAGCAGAGCGGACCTGGTCCGATTGCCGCTCAGGACTGGTTCGAAAACAACCTGAAGCGCGCCCTGAAGGTGGTCCCCAAACAGAAGCTGATCTGCGGAATGGGCAGCTACGGATACGACTGGGAGGTTCCCCTTCCGAAGAAGGGCGAAAGGCCTTCGGATCACGTAGTGAACGTCGACGATCTCAGCGTCCAGGAAGCCTGGCAGCGAGCGGCCGACGCCGACGCCGATGTGCGTCTCGCAGGTGACGAGTTGAATGCGCACTTCGCCTATGACGACGAGGACGCGCACACGCGTCACCAGGTGTGGTTCCTCGACGGCGTAACGGCTCTCAATGAATTGCGCGCCTCGCGCCAGATGGGCATCAGCACCTTTGCGTTGTGGCGCCTGGGCACAGAGGATGGATCTTTATGGTCGGTATGGGATCACCCGAGCGCGAAAGACGCGCCTCACCAGCTTATGGTGGTTCCTCCGGGCAACGACGTCGATACCGAAGGGGAAGGCGACATCCTGCGTGTGACCGCGCGACCGCAGGCCGGCAGTCGCACGATCGACATGGATGCCGACAACTTCACGGTCACCGACGAGCGCATGGAATCTCTGCCCCGGTCTTACGTCATCCAGCAGTACGGTTACCAGCCCAATAAGCTTGCCCTGACCTTTGACGACGGTCCCGACCCTACCTGGACGCCAAAGATCCTGGACGTGCTGAAGCAATACAACGTGAAGGCCACATTCATGGTGATTGGCGAGCAGGCGCAGGACAACGCCGGTTTGCTGAAGCGCTATGTGAAGGAAGGCCATGAGATCGGCAATCACACGTACACGCATCCGGACATCAGCGAAATATCCGACCGTCAGATCGAGTGGCAGCTGAATCTTACCGAGCGCCTCTTTGCTTCCAGGCTCGGCGTCCAGCCGCTCTATTTCCGTCCGCCGTACTCGATCGATCAGGAGCCGGATACAAATGACCAGGCCGCCCCTGCCGATCGCATCCAGCAGATGGGCTATACCATCATCGGCAACAAGATCGACACCGACGACTGGAACGAGCATTCGCGTAAGACACCGCAGGAAATCACTGACAATGTGCTCGCGCAGCTTGCCGTCATGAAGGATAAGCCATGGTTTCGCGGCAGCATCATCCTGCTGCACGATGGAGGCGGTGACCGCTCGGCGACCGTCGCCGCGTTGCCCTTGCTGATTACAACCCTGCGTGCCAGGGGCTACGAGCTGGTGCCGGTATCAGGGCTCATGGGCAAGACCACAGCCGAAGTGATGCCGCCCATCTCGCCCAGGATGCGCTGGCAGGCACGTATTGATTCGGTTGCCTTTTTCTTCTTGTCCTTCTTCAGCCATTTCCTTGTAGATGTCTTCTTCGTTGGCGACGTCCTGATGAGCGGCAGATTGATACTGGTAGGCGTTCTGGCTCTTGCTGCTCGCATCCGCCGTCGCCGCGTTCCGCCGGGTGAGTACGCTCCGCGGGTTGCCGTGGTCATTCCCGCATATAACGAAGAATCGGTGATTGTCCGCACGATTCGCTCCGTGCTCAACTCCGACTACAAGAACATCCGCGTCATAGTGGTCGACGACGGATCGACGGACAGCACATTCGAGGTGGCTCGTGGTGCCTATCGGGCGGAGCTCGCCACCGGCAAGGTGACCGTGCTCACTAAACCGAATGCGGGCAAAGCCGAGGCGCTGAATTTTGCCCTGCAACACCTGGACGAAGAGATCTATGTCGGCATTGACGCCGATACAGTGATCGCTCCGGACGCGGTCTCGAAGCTGATAGCTCATTTTGCCGACGAGCGGGTAGGCGCAGTAGCCGGAAACGCCAAGGTCGGCAATCGCGTGAACACCTGGACGCGTTGGCAGGCTCTGGAATACATCACGAGCCAGAACTTCGAACGCCGCGCGCTCGATCTGTTCAATGTGGTCACGGTTGTTCCCGGAGCAATCGGGGCGTGGCGCACAGACGCAGTTCTTCGCGGCGGCAGTTATCCCCTTAACACTGTCGCCGAAGACGCAGACCTCACAATGAATCTTCTGGAGCAGGGCTACAAGGTAATTTACGAAGACCGTGCGCTTGCTTTCACCGAAGCGCCGGTGAACGCCCGAGGCCTGATGCGCCAGCGCTTCCGCTGGTCCTTTGGGACCCTGCAGGCTGTCTTCAAACACAAGCAGGCCTTCCGCAAGAATCCGGCGATGGGGCTGTTTGCTCTGCCCAACATCGTTATTTTCCAGATCCTGCTGCCGCTGGTTTCGCCGTTCATCGATCTGATGTTTATCGCCGGTGTCATTCATTTCCTGATCGACCGGCATTTCCATCCCGACGCCGCCAGTGCCGCCAGCTTCGAGAAGCTGCTGACGTACTTCCTGGCGTTTCTGATTATCGACTTCGTCACCTCGACGCTGGCTTTCTCGCTCGAGCGGCGTCATCCCGCCAACAAGGGAGATGGATGGCTCCTCTTCCACATCTGGCTGCAGCGTTTCGCTTACCGGCAGCTTTTCTCGATTGTGTTGTTCAAGACTCTCAAGCGGGCAATCGATGGGCGGCCCTTCGCCTGGGATAAGATCCAGCGCACTGCGAAGATGTCCCTCCAGACCGAGCGCATTACAGCCGGCGGCTGATCCGTTGAACCGGGTCATGCATGGAGGCATTGGTCCGAGAAAACATTTCCCGAACTCGGATCAATGACAGCCAAAACGGGATTAAACTGGGACAGTTATGGCTACCGCCGAAATCTCTACCGTCATCCTGCCGCGCTCTCCGCAAGGCGAGTTCAAGAACGAACCCTTTATCGATTTCACCAGACACGAGAATGCCCATGCGATGAAAGAGGCGCTCACTCGTGTGGGCGATATGCTCGGTCATGAGTATGAGCTGGTCATTGGCGGCGAGCGTCTGCGAACTACGGGTAAAATCGAGTCGCGCAACCCGGCCCGGCCTGCGCAGATCGTCGGCACCCACCAGAAAGCTGGTGCAGAGCACGCCGAGAAAGCAGTGCAGGCGGCGCTTCGCGCCTTTGCCACCTGGAAAAATGTTCCGGTCGAGGAGCGCGTCTCGCTGCTGCTGAACGCGGCGCACATCATTCGCGCCCGCAAGTTCGAGTTCTGCGCATGGCTTACCTATGAGGTCGGCAAGAACTGGGTGGAAGCCGACGCGGATGTAGCCGAGACCATCGATTTCCTCGAGTTCTATTCACGAGAAGCGCTGCGCCTGGCCAGAGCTGCCACGCCGATCCAGTATCCGGGCGAGCGCGACCAGCTCATCTACCTTCCCCTGGGAGTGGGCGCAGTCATACCACCATGGAATTTTCCCTTCGCCATCATGGCCGGCATGACGGCTGCTGCCATCGTTACCGGCAACACGGTTGTGCTCAAGCCTTCGAGCGACTCGCCGACCATCGCGGCGAGGTTTGTCGACGTGCTGGAAGAAGCGGGCATGCCTCCCGGCGTGGTGAATTTCTGCCCCGGCTCGGGAGCCACATTCGGCAATGCGGTGGTCGAGCATCCGAAGACGCGGTTTATCGCCTTCACCGGCTCGAAGGAAGTCGGGCTCGATATTCACGAGCGGGCAGCGAAGACCCAACCCGGCCAGATATGGATCAAGCGCACGGTGCTGGAGATGGGCGGCAAGGACTCGATTCTCGTAACCGATGATGCCGATCTGGATCAGGCGGTTGAAGGAACAGTCGCAGCGGCCTTCGGCTTCAGCGGACAGAAGTGCTCGGCATGCTCCCGCGCGATCGTCGAGGAGCCCCTTTACGATGTCTTCGTCGAGCGCGTTCGCGAGCGCGTGGCGAAGCTGACGGTTGGCGATCCGGCGACAAATCCAAACATGGGTCCAGTGGTAAATGAGGGCGCGCTCAAGACGATCCTGGACTACATTGCCGTCGGAAAGAAGGAAGGGCGGTTGATTGCCGGCGGTGAGGCAGTTGAAACTGCCGAGAAAGGGTACTATCTCCAGCCGACAGTGATTGCGGATGTAGCTCCTGATGCCCGCATTTCTCAGGAAGAGATCTTCGGCCCGGTCCTCGCAATTTTGAAGGCGCGCGACTACGACGACGCGCTGGCCATCGCCAACAATACTGAATTCGGACTGACTGGCGCAGTCTATTCAAACGACCACGAGAAGCTCGATCGCGCGCGCCGCGAATTCCATGTCGGGAATCTCTACTTTAACCGCAAATGCACGGGGGCAATGGTCGGAGCGCATCCGTTTGGCGGATTCAATATGTCCGGAACTGATTCGAAGGCGGGAGGTCCGGACTATCTCTACTTATTCACCCAGGCTAAATCTGTTGCTGAAAAACTGAAGTAATTGTACTCCCGGCAGTTACATTATTTCGTGCCGTTGATATGGGCCCGAAACTTACAGAAAATCTAGCCGAATACGTGGAGAAATTCGTTGGCAAAGATACTGTGCGTGGATGACGATCCAGACGTCATCTCGCTGAAAAGAATAATTCTGGAACAAGCAGGTTATGAAGTGACGACCTGCATTTCTGCAGAGGATGCGATTCGAGAGCTTGCGCGGGTCGCTTTTGATGGGGTGGTGACAGATTGGCGGTTGGGCCGGGAACGCGGCCGCGCCATTGTCGCAGCGGCCAAGGCGCATTCAGCCGTTCCTGTGGTAGTTGTTTCTGGATATGTTGCTGAAGCATTTCAGGCAGCTGAACCAATGGCGGACCTATATCTCGAAAAGCCTGCGGATCCACGCGAACTGGTGCAGATACTAAATACCCTTCTTCAGACGAGGGCGGTTCGAGCCCGCGATCTATCCACTTAGCCGGAAGAACCAAATCAACCCCGTGAGGATACCGGCTCCCTGACCGTCCGATCAATGAAAATATATCTTCCTGAATCGTCAGACAGCTTCTAGTTGGCTTGCAGGATTAGATCTCCGGCTTCCGCGGCGGCCTCGGCCAGCATGCGATGGTGAATAGTAAATAGTGCAAGCTCCAGCCGGTCTGAAACGCCGGTCTTATCGTAGATACTGCGCAGATAATTCTTGATAACCTGCTCGGTTGTAGTCAGGCGCATGGCGATTTCTTTATTCTTGCAGCCCTGTACGATGAGCGCGACGATCTTCATTTCCTTGGGGGTCAGGCGATCGCGGACTCTCGCGCCCACATGGTCTTCTTCCGGCGCTCCCGTGCCTAACCCTGCCACCTGTACGCCGCGCTCGCCCCGCACGACACGGCGCACGCAATCGATAAGGGCGGGACCGCTCACTGAGCGGTGCGCTGCGCCATGGACGCCTGCGGAGAGGTAGGCGCTTGTAGACTCGCTATTCTCGACAATCACGATACAAAGGCTGCCCTGGGAGCGAATGCGCTCGACGAGTTGATGTATGTTCAGCTTGAGTGCGGAAGCGAATATAAGTGTCGCTCCCCTGAAGGCTTCCAGAACCTGATAAAGGCGCTCCGCGTCACTGCATTGCGCAATGATGCGGAAGTCATCTTCCATAGTTAGAACTTTTGCTGTTCCAGCCCGGAATATCGCCTGATTGTCTGCCAGGATTATCTTATTCATTCTCTCCGTGCCATCCTTTTCATCAAACTGAGGTTCTGCGCTACCGAGCGCAAAGCTCTCTATAATGATCGAGTGCGGCCCAAGCGCAGTATAGGCGCATATACAACGTATCGACTCAAGGCATTGCTATGTACTCTGTGTATCTTATACAGACACATGAGTACCAAATCATAACTTCGTTTCCTCAAGTTATGATCAAAAGTTTTCGGTGCTTTGGTAAATATGCCATCAAGGCTAACCGAGAATTATCGAGTTGAAAAGAAAAAAGTACCCTGGGCGATAATTTTTTTCTTGACGAGGGTGCTGAGAGCGCGTTGAAGCGTTCGGCCCCTGGCTGGTAATACACTGGAATCCTATGGGGAAGCCAGTAATTCTCGCCGTCGACGACGACGCCAGTGTTCTTGAGGCCGTCATCCAGGACTTGCGCCGGAAGTATGGTGCGGGATACCGCATCCTGCGAGCAGGCTCCGGACAAGCGGCTCTCGACACCTGTACTCAGCTCTCGCAGCGGGGCGATGCGGTCGCACTGTTTCTCTCCGATCAACGGATGCCGGGCATGTCGGGAGTGGATTTTCTGGAGAAGACGCAGAAGATTTATCCGGATGCGAAGCGTGCCCTCCTGACCGCCTATGCCGATACCGAGGCCGCAATCAAGGCCATCAATGCCGCCAAAATCAACTACTACCTGACCAAACCCTGGGACCCGCCCGAAGAACAGCTTTATCCGGTATTGGACGACCTGCTTGAAGCGTGGAATGAAGGCTATCGCGCACCCTTTGAGGGGCTCCGCGTGGTTGGTCCGCGCTGGTCTTTGCAGGATCATCAGGTACGCGAATTTCTTTCCCGTAACCAGGTTCCTTATGTATGGCTCGATCCGGAAAGGGACGGTGAAGCCTTCGACCTTCTGGCGCGCTACAAGGTAAATGACCGGCAGCTTCCCGCGGTTCTCTTTCCTGACGGATCGTCGCTCATTCAACCTACTCAGCAGGTGCTGGCCGAGAAAGTTGGGCTGAGCACCCACGCGGAAAGCGATTTTTACGATCTGGTCGTCATTGGAGCAGGGCCGGCTGGCCTGGCAGCCGCCGTCTACGCCACATCCGAAGGCCTGCGCACCCTGGTGGTCGAGCCGGACGCGCCCGGCGGGCAGGCCGGATCGAGTTCGCGCATTGAAAATTATCTTGGTTTCCCATCCGGCCTGAGCGGGGCGGATCTTGCCCGGCGCGCCTATGTGCAGGCCTCGCGTTTCAAAGCCGAGTTCCTCACGCAGTGCGTGACCGGCATCCGTGCCGAGAACCAATACCGGCTGGTCCGCACTGGCGATGGCCGCGAGGTCTCCTGCCGCGTCTGTTTAATTGCGGTTGGAGTCAATTACCGGCGTCTGGACGCTCCGGGGATCGACCGCCTCACCGGACTGGGAGTTTACTATGGCGCCGCCCTGGTCGAAGCCCGCTCCTGCGCGGACGAGCATGTCTACATCATCGGAGGCGCAAATTCCGCAGGTCAGGCCGCCATGCACTTCTCGAAATATGCTCATCGGGTGACGATGCTGGTTCGTGCGGAGTCGCTCGAAAAGACCATGTCAAAATATTTGATCGATCAGATCGCTCAAACATCCAATATAGCGGTGGAGATGCACGCACAGGTGATTGAGGCCATGGGGCAAACCCGACTGGAGTGCCTGAAAATTCGCAATTCCAGCGGAGATGAGGTGCGCCCGGCTTCGTCCCTGTTCGTATTTATCGGAGCTGCGCCCGTTACCGATTGGCTGCCGGGAGAGGTCATGCGCGACCCCAACGGCTTTGTCCTCTCGGGCCCCGATCTGAAGGTGGAGAATAAGCTGCCGCGCATTTGGAAAGAGGACAGAGAGCCTTTTCTACTTGAAACCAGCCTGCCCGGTGTTTTTGTCGCTGGGGATGTAAGGCACGGATCGGTGAAACGCGTAGCTTCTGCGGTCGGTGAAGGGTCGATCGCCGTGCAGTTTATGCATCAATATCTGGCACGTTTTTAGGTGACGAGAAAAGCGATCGATGGAAGAGAAGCAAACTAACCTGCGCACGAAAACGATTCCCGCGCGAGAACTGCTCGCACAGATACATGAGATACCCATCTTTCAACAAACCAGGGAGCAGGACCTCGAGTGCCTTGGAGACGTCGAGCTGGTCGAGGCTCCGGCAGGCACACTGCTCTTCGACAAAGGCGAGAAGGACCTGTTTTTCTGGATTCTGCTTGATGGCGAGGTACGCGTAACCAAGCCGGAGGCCGACGGCGGGATCACGCTGCTTGGCACTCTGAAGGCCGGCGACACATTTGGAGAAGTTCCTCTCCTGACTGGAGTTCCGGCTGCCCCGGCCCGCGGTGAAGTCATTACCGCGAGCAATCTTGTGCGCGTAAGCCCGCCGTCTTTCTGGAGCCTGATGGGGACCTGTCCGGTAGTGCGCGCCGGAGTTCTGGTGAACATGAGCCGGCGGCTGGAAGCCTATCAGGTAATCACGCTGCATCGTGAGAAGCTCATCTCGCTCGGTACGCTCGCCGCTGGTCTGATGCACGAGCTGAACAATCCGGGCGCTGCAGCCCGTCGTGCCTCGTCGCAGCTGCGCGAAAATCTGATTCGCCTGCAACAGATAAGCCTTCGATTTACGCGCTCCCCTCTCACGCCGGAACAAAAAGACTGCCTACGCGATCTGCAGGAAAGAGCGTTGAAATTCGACAAGCCGGAGGCAATGAACACTCTTGATCAGGCCGATGCCGAGGAGGAGTTGCTCAGCTGGCTGGATAGCATCGGAGTGGAGAATGCCTGGCAGCTCGCTCCCACGCTGGTTGCCGTGGGTTGGGAGCGCGAAGATATTGAATGTGCTCATGCGGCCTTTCCCGCCGAGTTCCTTTCCGACGCTCTCAACTGGCTGACGGCGCTCATTTCGAGCATGCAGCTGGTGGGAACGATCGAGGAAAGCATTGCGCGGGTCACCGATCTGGTGATCGCTGTCAAGAAATATGCCTATGACGACAAGAACCGCGAGCGGGAAATTGATGTGCACGAAAGCATTCTGAGCACGCTGACCATCCTTGCCCATAAATTCCGCTACAAACAGATCGCTATTGAGAAGCGCTTTACCGCGGAGATGCCGAAAATCAAGACCACAGGCACCGGACTGAGCCAGGTGTGGACCAATATTCTTGACAATGCGATCGATGCTTCGCCAGAAGGCGGCAAAATCGTCATCCGCACCTGGACCGATGGCGCGCAGGCCTGCATCGGCATCTCCGATCAGGGATCGGGGATAGCCCCGGAACATCGCGAGCAGATATTCGAGCCCTTCTTCACGACCAAGCCCCAGGGCGTGGGCACGGGCCTGGGGCTGGACATCGCGCATCGCATCGTCGTCGGTCAGTTCGGCGGAACCATCGCGTTCACCTCTGAGCCCGGAAACACGGAGTTCGTCGTGACGCTGCCTGCGGACAAGTAAAGCCGAACTTCGACGCGACTCGCGCACTGTAATTCTGAGTGTCCCCTAACGACTCATGAGGGCGGCTTTCTTTCAAGCTTCGCGCGTTAATCCAAGGCTCTCTTCCGCCGATACAGTGAACAAGCGACTCCGGCTGCCACCAGGTTAGCGGCTCATTCGAGCCCAATGCCGGCGCTCGCGTCTCCGGCTTCCGGAAATCCAGTGAGGACTCGCGAATGTTTGCCATTGTCGGAATTCTGTTGGTCTTCGGAGCTGTCATTGGCGGCTTTCTGATCGAGAAGGGGCAGATGGCCGTGCTCATGCAGCCTGCGGAGTTCCTCATTATTGTGGGCGCAGGTCTGGGAACTCTGCTGATCGCCAATCCCATGCATACCCTCAAGGGCATCTTTGCCGGGGCGCTCGGGGTCTTCGGCAAGTCGCACTATGGCAAAGAGCGGTATCTGTCCACGCTGAAAATGATGTTCGAGCTTCTCAACAAGGTCCGGCGTGCCGGCATGCTGTCGATTGAAGTGGATATCGAGAAGCCGGAAGAGAGTCTTATCTTCAGGGAATTTCCTGACTTTATTCATGACCTTCCCGTTCGGGATTTTGTCTGCGACACGATGCGTATGGCGGTAACCGGTGGTATCGATCCATTTGACCTGGACCAGATGATGGACCTCGACATGGATGTTCAGCACCGCTGTGCCCATCAGCCCATCTCTGCCCTCACCACCATGGCAGACGCGTTGCCGGGTCTGGGAATCGTTGCCGCTGTGCTCGGTGTAGTGATCACCATGGGTGCTCTGGGCGGTCCTCCGGAGGCCATCGGCCACAAAGTAGCTGCCGCTCTGGTGGGTACCTTCCTGGGAATCCTGCTGTGCTATGGGCTGGTTGGGCCGATAGGTTCCTATATGGGAAAGCGAGCGGAAGATGAGCATGCCTTTCTCTACGTGCTTCGCGTTCTGATGATCTCCTTCATTAAAGGGAATGCTCCAGTACAGTCGTTGGAAATCGCACGCCGCGCTATTCCTTTGCACGTAAGGCCCAGTTTCGAAGATCTGGACGCTGCCTGCCATGGCCTGAAGACCTCAGAGGCCACAGCCGAACAAAAGATCGCGTGACGGCCGATGCCTAACAAAACCATCGTCATTCTGAAGAAAAATAAGGCGCCCGTTGGCCATCACGGTGGAGCATGGAAGGTCGCCTATGCCGATTTTGTCACTGCCATGATGTCTCTGTTCATTGTGCTGTGGCTGATGAACACCAGCGATCATGTGCGCAAGGCCGTGGCTGGATACTTCAACGATCCTCTGGGACGCTCGGCGCTCACCGGTACCGACCGCGCCGGTGAGGCCGATAATCTGCCGCTGACCAGGGACAATATTCAACAACTGAAAGAGCGCCTGGAAAAGGCGATCCTCAAGATGGATAACTTCAAGGCGCTGTCGAATCAGATCGAGATCACGGTCACTCCCGAGGGTCTGAGGATCGAGCTGCTCGAATCGAAGAATGGCACCTTCTTCGACACAGGAAGTACCGCCCTGAGCGCGAATGGCCGCGAACTGCTGACTATGCTGGCTCAGCAGCTCAGAGGTGTGCCCAACAAAATCTCGATCGAGGGGCATACGGATTCGCAGCCTTATGCGGACGACTCAGGTTACGGGAACTGGGAGCTTTCCACCGATCGCGCCAATGCCGCGCGCCGTCTGATGCAGGAAATCGGAATTCGCCACAATCAGGTTTCGCAGGTGCGCGGCTACGCCGACCAGCGTCTGCGCTTGCCGCAGAATCCTCTCGATCCTTCCAATCGCCGGATTTCCCTGATCGTGCAATATCTCGACGTCCCGCCACCGGCATCAACCGGCGAGCCAGAAAATCTCCGAGCTCAACCGGCCTCCGCTCCGCCTGGCACTGCCACGAAATCAGGCGCAGCCGCGGTCATGCAGACGCCGCCGGCTTCGCAAAACGCTGCGGCGCGGCTTCTGGCCAGGCTGCACACCCACTAGCAGGAGGAGCAGAGAGCCGCTGATCGTCAGGCGTTGGGATGCCGCACGCGCGGCCGGCAGCCGCACGAACGGCGAAGGATCAACTCGACCGGCAGCACAACCTTATTGCCAGCCGTGGGAAATTCATCCCGCTTGAGCCGGTCGAAAAGCAGGCCGGCGGCCACGCGGCCAACCTCGTACACCGGCTGCCTTACTACCGTCAGCGTGGGGTGGAGTACCTCCGCAAACTCAAAGTCGTCAAAGCCGATCAGCGCCACTTCTTCAGGTACGCGAACGCCCAGGTCAAGCAAAGCCCGGAGCGCGTAACGGGTGGTCAGATTGTTCGAACAGAAGAAAGCCGTAGGCGGGTCCTTTTCCCGGATCACATCGGCCAGGATTGCCGACGTCTCTTCCTGAGAGGCACATTTGAAAGAGAGTTCCGGCTGCAGGCCGGCCTCAATCATGGCGCGGCGATAGCCCTCGAAGCGGGCGCGCACAGTGTAGAGCTGCTTGTTGAGCCCGATAAAGAAGACTCGTCTGTGCCCGTGTTCGTTGATCAGGTGCTGGATTGCACGCTTGGACCCGCTCTGGTTATGCACCAGGACGGTATCGAATCTGCGGTCCTGAACCGGGCGGTCAAGAGTGACGATGTGCGTTTTGTCGAACTCGGCGCGACTGAGGCGCGAGCGATGCCCATCGGCCGGAATCACGATCAGTCCATCCACGCGCCGCTGCAGCATCAATTGCGCTTCCGCAAACTCTGAATCCGGATCCTCGTTGGAGGTGGTGAGGATGACAGAGTAACCGTTCTCCTTGGCCACTGTATTGATCGCATGCGCGATCGTCGCGAAGAACGAATCATAAAGGTATGGAACGATTATGCCAATCGTCCGCGATTTCAGTCCGCGAAGGGCACGTGCCATCTCGTTGGGGCGATATCCGAGTTTCTCGATGGCCCGATAGACGCGTCCCGCCGCCTCTGCCGACACGGGCGCCGATTCATTCAGCACGCGGGAGACGGTCATGGTTCCCACGCCGGCCACCCGCGCTACGTCGGTCATTGTTGGCTTGCGATCCATACCGCTCTCTCAGTGATGTTGTTCCCAGCCAGCGGCACTGGATGCAAACGTGTACATCACATTGTC
>DATAQX010000190.1:0-9048 GCA_036264455.1 Silvibacterium sp.
CAGGATACGTACTTCCGAAAAGGCCAGACACGTTCTTCCAGGAAGGCCAGACACGTTCTTCAGAGCGATCTCATTCAGGAGGGCTCGACGACAACAGACCTCGCTGCGGCGAGAACCCATGGACAATGCGAGTAGTCCGCGACGTGCTCGATGAGTCCGTCCATCGCCTCGATACGAACGAAGGAGATCGGCGCCCAGCCGTTTGCATCTCGTTGCAGCATGATGACCACCGCTTCGCCGTCCACCTCACCCACGGCCATTTGCCAGGGAACCGTCCACCGTTCGTAATTTCCGAAATACGGTGAGTCGTTCAGCCGGCCTGCGAATCGATCGGCTACGCGCAGGCGGGCATCGTCTGCGACCAACTCCCGGAGGCCCTGCCAATCTCGCCGGTTGAATCGCTCGACGTAAAGATGCAACAGCTTCGACATCTCCACGTTCTTCTTCCGTGGCGGCGTCCTTTGCTCTGGCAATGCCGCCAGTTTCGAACGGCCGCGATTGAGCGCAGCCTTGACGCCGCCCACAGTGGAGTCAACAAGCTCGGCGATTTCTTCCAGGGTGTAATCAAAAACGTCCTTCAGCAGCACACAGGCGCGTTCCTTCGGAGGGAGATTCAATACGAGGCGCTCGACTGCCAGGCCAAGAGCCGGACCGGGAGGATCGACGGGCATGACCGCGTCAGGTCCGGCCGCTGCCGCCTCCGCTCCCTCCCGTGCCTTGCGGCGGCGGAGGAAATCGATGCACCGGTTGTGAGCGATCCGAAACAGCCACGCGGGCAGCGGACGGCTTTCATCAAAGCTGTCGAGCTTTCGATATGCCTGGAACAGCGCTTCCTGAACAATATCCTCGCCGTCCAGTACCGATCCGGTCATACGCGAGCAGTAGCGGTGCAGACGCGGCCTGAGCTGAGTGATCGTTTCAAGAAATGCCAGGTAGCGCGCCTCGAAGGGACCGGAAGGTTGCACTTCGAATGAATCATTCATATCTGTCTCTACGCAGCGAGCCGCCTCCGGGATACGGGACGCAGGTTGATCAAACGCCTGGCGGGCAATAACCTTCTATTCGGTATAATGGAAATAGAGACAAAAAGGCCCGCCTGCCTGATCGCAGACGGGCCCTTTTTATTTCAGGCGTAAATTATGTCGAATCATTGACGCGCTAATAAAGGGCCTGTTTTCAATGATGGGTCAATAAGCCGTTTCTTTTCTGCAAATTATCTATAACCCGTTTGTTATCTATGAGATAATCTACAACGCAGTCATGAAAACCTATTAAAATGAATGATTTGCATTAAAGTCGAGCGAAAGGGGGAGGGGGGCTACAAAATCCTCAAATCGCCTTATCCGCAATCGCCAGAGCCTGATCCAGAGCATCGACCCCAAAATCGATCTCCTCTTTCTCCACGATCAATGGAGGAGCCACCACGAAATGGCTGATCCAGGCCTGCAGTGAGACGCCGCGCTTCAGCATATCCGCCGCAACCTGCTCGACGACGGCGACTTTGCCATCCACCTTGTCCTGCATCGTATTGAAGGGAGTCTTCGCCGCCTGGTCTCTCACCAGTTCCACCGCCCAGAACAGCCCCAGCCCACGCACCTCGCCAATCGAAGGATGCTTCGGCTTCAGCGCATCGAGCTTCGCGCCCAGATACTTCCCCATCTCCCGCGAACGAGCCACCAGGTCCAGCCGCTGCATCTCGTGGATCGCCGCCACTGCCGGAGCCAGCGTCATGGGATGCGCCTCATACGTATGCCCGTGCGCAAAGAAGTGGTCCTCGAAGTACTCGGCAATCTTGCCCGTAGTCGCACACAGCCCCAGTGGAACGTAAGCCGAGGTAATCCCCTTCGCCGTCACCAGGATGTCCGGCTTCACGCCCCAATTGTCCATGGCAAACCACTCGCCGGTTCGGCCCCAGCCCGACATCACCTCGTCCGCGATCAGCAGCACCCCGTGCCGATCGCAGATCTCCCGCAGCTTCGGCATGTACTCCTTCGGCGGAATCAGCACCCCGTTTGTGCCCACCACCGGCTCCACGATCACCGCCGCCACGTCGCTCTCGTTGGCGATCATGTGCTCTACGTAATCCGCGCATGCGATGCCGCACCCCGGATACGTATGCTTGATCGGACACTTATAGCAATTCACCTCCGGCGCAAAGATGAACCCCTGGCCCTTTCCCCCCGGCTCGAGCGGCCACCGCCGCGGATCTCCAGTCGCCGCAATCGAGGCTGAAGTCGACCCGTGATACGAACGGTAGCGTGCAATGATCTTCGTCTTGCCGGTATACATGCGAGCAATCTTGAACGCCGCTTCGTTGGCCTCAGTGCCCGAAGTAGTGAAGAAGAACTTGGTCAGACCTTCTGGCAGCACTTCAAGCAGTAGTCGGCTCAGCTCCACCCGGGTGTCGGTAGCATAGCCCGGCATAATGTACGGCAACTTCCGCGCCTGCGCCGCGATGGCCTCAATTACTGCGGCATTCTTATGTCCCAGGTTCGAGCACATCAGCTGCGACGAAAAATCGAAATACCGCTTGCCGCTCGCATCGGTGAAGTAGCAGCCTTCTGCATCGACGATATGCATCGGGTTCCAGGATCTCTGATACTTCCAGGTCCCGTAATTCAGTTTCTTGGTCCACTTGACCACTTCCTCCGTGGTCATCGCTGCTTCAGGAGAAGTTACTGTATCGCTCATCGTCCCGCCTTATCCTCAATACTCTACAGCGAGGCCGGCCACGCTGGCCGAGCAAAGTGCAAGCCGGTCCGAAAAGGCCCTCCAATTCCCGTAACACTCCTGTAACATGGAGACTGAGACGATGCAGGACTTTGTGGCTGGGATTTTCTCAATCGAGAGGTAGCAAGCGGCAGTGGAAGAAGTAGATACCAGCTTCATTGAAGATCGCTTCGTATCCGTTGACGGGGCTGGTGTGCACCTTCTGGTCGCCGGCACCGGACAGCCGCTATTGCTTCTCCACGGCCTGATCGGTTCTGGGCAAACCTGGCGACAAAACATTCGCTTCCTTGCCAGGGATGCAAGCGTGTATGCCGTTGATCTTTTCAATATGGGAAAGTCGGAACGAGTTCCCGGGTTGGATGCAGGTCTGGAGGCAACGGCTGATCGCATAGCCTCCCTGATGGATGCCCTTCACCTTCCGAAAGCTGACATTGCCGCGCACTCTCACGGCGGTGCGATTGCCATGATGCTGGCCGCTCGTCATCCGCATCGCGTGCGTAAACTCATTCTTTTCGCACCCGCCAATCCTTTTTGCCGTTCTCGCCATCTCGTGATCCGCTTCTTCCAGACAAGGCCCGGTACATGGCTTGCCCGTCGCGTGCCTTTTCTCCCGAGGTATGTCCACGCCAAAGCTCTCGGCCGCATGTATGGCGATCCGTCGCGGATCGTTGAAGGAACCTTGGAAGGTTATACGGAAGGTTTGGATATTCCCGGCACCATGGACCACGTTCTGCAAATCCTTCGCGGATGGTTCGACGACATGCGGCTGCTTCGCTCTGCACTTGGCCGACTTGCGGGAATGCCCACCCTGCTGATCTGGGGGGACCGGGATCGAGCCGTCCAACTATCCTCGGCGCATCGTCTGCAAAGCACACTGGCGCAGTCAAGGCTGCTGGTCATCGAGGGCGCAGGCCATTTGCCATTTGAAGAGATGCCCGAGATGTGTAATGACGCAATGCGGGATTGGCTGGTTGGCTCCCACATCCAAAATAATGTCACATTGACAACCGAACCAGCCTGAGTCAAGCTGCCCGGAGATACGGTCCACAATCGGAGAAATAGCTTAGTTCCGTTTGTAGACCACGCCGTCCTTCATCACAAAGAAAACTCGCCCGGTCACGCTGATATCCTCCACCGGATTCCCTGGAACCGCCACAATATCGGCGTAATACCCCGGCTTCAGTTCGCCAATCTGTCCGTCCCAGCCCAGCAGCTTCGCGCC
This sequence comes from Silvibacterium sp., assembly GCA_036264455.1. Lineage (GTDB taxonomy): Bacteria > Acidobacteriota > Terriglobia > Terriglobales > Acidobacteriaceae > Silvibacterium. The sequence continues at coordinate 3,953 of DATAQX010000190.1, forward strand.
ATTCAGCAGGTCCGCCTGCAACACTGCCAGAGGCTTCATCCCGAACTGCGTCATCAGAACCAATTCGCGCGCCTGCGTCCCATGCGGAAACGGCCCCACATCCGAACCCACCGCGAAGGGAATTCCTGCCGCGATCTGCTTCTTGAACTCCGCAGCATGATATTCCAACATCGCGCGCTCGCGCTTTGCAGCAACTGGAGAGGCTGCGTGATCCGCAAAATATTCGAAGATCGTAAACGTAGGCACTGCCGGAATCCCCTTCTCGCGCATCAGGCGCATCGTCTCGTCGCTTAACTGCGCTGCGTGATCGATCGAAGCCACTCCCGCTTGCGCCGCAAACAGCGTTCCCGGCTCACCCATGGCATGGACAGCCACTTTCTTGCCCGCGCGCGCCGCTTCGTCCACGCCTGCCTTTAATTGTGCCTCGGTGTATTGATACGGCGTCGAGAAGGTTCCATCATGCAATGAATCAGGTCCCGTTTCATACATCTTCACGAAATCCGAGCCCTCTTTGAACTGCTCGCGAATCGCCTCCACAATCTCATCCGGAGTATTCGCGTACGTCGCGTTCGACAGCACATGTTGCGCGGGATTGAAGTGGTTCGCATCCTCGTGCCCGCCCAGAATATCGATCGCATTCCCGCTGATGCGCAGCCGGGGTCCCGGGATCAATCTCTCATTGATCGCATTCCGCACCGCCGTGTCCGCCGATCCCGCACCCTCCGTGCCCATATCGCGTTCGGCAGTGAAGCCGGCCATCAGGTCATCCTTTGCAGCAAGGGTTGCCAGAATTGTCCGCTGCGGAACCGACTCCTCGATGGTCTGCAAGTCCTCTGCACCGGGGTGCAGAAACAGATGCACGTGAGCATCGATCAGGCCCGGCATCAGCGTTGTGTCTCCCAGATCGATCACCTGGGCGCCTGCGGGATGCTCCACTGTCGATCCAACAGCGGCAATACGTTCGCCTTCGACCAGTACCTCGCCTGGCGACACGATCTTTCCGGCGCTCACGTCCAGCAACCGAGCCGCGTGCAATACGATGGCAGGGTGCTCAGCACTGGGTTGTTGAGCCATGAGTACAGACCCTGAAGCCAGAGTGGTAAGAGACGCAAAGAGGAGAACCTGCCTGCGATTCATCATTGGCATTTCCAGAAATGAGAAGATTGAGAACACCAGCGATCTTAATCCGGCACAAATTCGCAGGCGAGAGAAAAGCAAAGCAGATACCATCTTGAAACGGCATCCTGTCGTCTCACTTGTTGATCGATCTCTAGCAAGACAAAATGCACGCATTCCAAACGCACACGCTTTTCGTATGGCTCATCTCGCTCGTCAGCATCTTCTGCATGCTTCTGCGGCCCTGGCGTATCGCCGAAGCTGTGTGGATCTCCGCCGGGGCAGCTCTTCTTGTTGTCATGCGTCTGGTACCGTTCCGCGACGCCGCCGCGGCCATCGGCAAAGGAACCGACGTCTATCTCTTTCTCATAGGCATGATGCTGCTAGCAGAACTCGCCCGACACGAGGGCGTCTTCGATTGGCTCGCCGACGTCGCTCTCCGGCACGCCGATAGCTCCGCGTCGCGGCTTTTCATCCTCATCTATCTCGCCGGAGTCGCCGTTACCGCGCTGCTCTCAAACGACGCCACCGCTGTCGTGCTCACCCCAGCGGTGCTCGCCGTAGTGCGCCGCGCCAGAGTTGAGCCACGGCCCTATCTGCTGGCTTGTGCTCTCATCGCTAATGCCGCCAGCTTCGTACTGCCCATCTCAAATCCCGCAAATCTCGTCGTCTACGGCCAGCACATTCCTGCTCTCGGCCCGTGGCTCAGGTTATTTTTGATGCCATCGATTGCCGCAATTCTTGCAACTTATCTATGTTTGCGTGCCCTTTCGGGAAACAGCCTTTGTGCGGAAATCCACCGCCCAACCGATCAAGTCCAGCTCAATTCGCAAGTGCGCCTTGCGCTCGTCGGTCTTTTGTTCGCGGCTGTGGCTCTGCTCGTAGCCTCTGGATTCGGTATAAACCTTGGCGCGTCTACGTGTGGAGTTGCAATCGCTGTGGTAGTCCTGGTCAGTTTCAGAGATAAGAAGATTTTCCTGCGAGTAGCAAAGGATGTCTCCTGGAGCATTCTGCCCTTAGTTGCCGGCCTCTTTATCCTCGTTGAAGCGCTCAATCAGGCCGGCCTGCTTCAGCTCATCCAAAACGCGCTCCAATTGCTCCTGCATAGCTCAAGGCTTCTCAGCTACCTCGGAGCATCTTTCGGAATCGCCATCCTCGCCAACCTGATGAACAACCTTCCAGTGGGATTGGCCAGCGGAGCAGCGCTGGCACAGACACCTGCCGCGCAGCATCTAACTCCCGCAATCCTCATTGGAGTCGATCTCGGCCCCAACTTATCGGTGACTGGTTCGCTCGCGACCATCCTATGGCTTATCGCCCTGCGTCGAGAGCAATTAGAGATCACGCCCTGGCAATTCCTCAGAGTGGGAATTGTCGCAATGCCACTGGCACTTGGCGTAAGTATTCTCGTTTTGTGGGCTCTAAGCTGACGGAGCGCATGATGAACTCCAAGGAAAATTTTCCCCGTAGCCATCAGCGACACCCTTTTATGCATCCAGACTAGGGCCAAGCGAACGTCATGCACTCCATCAAACCCAACTATCGAGCTCGAGTTCCCCAGCCTATCCTTAAGCTCTTCACCATTTGGATGACGGTCTTTTTTCTTCTCACGCCATCTCCAGCGGGTGCCTATTCTGTCCTCTCGCACGAGGAGATCATCGACCTCGCCTGGCATGACCAGATCGTCCCGCTCCTGCTCGAGCGCTTCCCCAACACCACGTCCGACCAGCTGCGCGAAGCTCACAGCTACGCATACGGCGGCTGCATCATTCAGGACATCGGCTACTACCCCCACGGTAGCCATCTCTTCAGCGACCTGCTGCACTACATCCGCACAGGCGATTTCGTCCTCAGCCTGCTGCGCGAAGCGAGCGACGTCAACGAACTGGCCTTTGCTCTCGGCGCTCTCGCCCACCACACGGCCGATACCTACGGCCATCCAGCCGTGAACCTCGCCACCGGCGCGGAATACCCCAAACTGCGTGATAAATTCGGCGACGTTGTCACCTACGACGACGACCACACCGCGCACCTGCAAACCGAATTCGGCTTTGACGTCGTTGAGGTTGCGCACAATCGCTATGCTCCTCAGCAATATCACGACTTCATAGGATTCAGCGTTTCCAAGCCACTGCTAGAACGCGCCTTCCGTGACACCTACGGATTCGAAGTGAACCAGATCATGCCGAGCGAAGATCGGGCCATCAATACCTACCGCCATACGGTCTCCAGTCTCTTACCCCGGGCCACTCGCGTCGCTGTTATCAATTACGAGAAGGAGATGAAACAAGAGGATCCCAGCTACGACCGGAGAAAGTTCATCTATCGCGTCGACAAAGCTACTTACAAGCGCGAGTATGGCAACGAGTACCAGAAGCCCGGAGCGGGCGCGGAGATGCTGGCCTTCTTCATCCGGATCCTTCCCAAGATCGGACCCCTCAAGGCGCTTGAACTACACATGCCCGATGCTCAGTCGCAACAGGAGTTTCTCAAAAGCATGAACAACGTCGTCGACCACTACACGGCTTATCTGAAACAACTGCGTCAAGAACCGGCAGCGCCTGTAACTCTCGATCTGGCTGACCTCAATCTTGACACTGGCAATCCGACAGAATCCGGCAGGTACCGGCTCGCCGATTTCACCTACGCCCAGTTGCTGGCCGAGATTGAAAAGCATCCCGAGACACCAATACCGGCCGCGCTCCGCGCAAACGTAATGGCCTTCTACCAGCCTGGCCAGAGCAACTATGTCAGCTTGAAACCTAAAGAATGGCAGCAGACGAAGAACAGCATCCTGGCGATAGAAAATGCTCAGTTAGTGGATCTGAAGGTCTCCGACCAATCCACCAAAGACCAGCAGGCGCCTGTAGCCGCTATGCCGCACTAAGCTACATTACCAACGCAACCCGCTCCAGTTCCATCTGCATGCACTCATAGGAGCATCCCGCGCCCTCAAGCCGCATCACCGCATCGCGCGCCTGGTCTGTGTTCACGCCGTATCCGCGTCCGGCGAGAAATGCCACCAGGACTTCAGCCGCCTGCCAGAGGTCGATTCCCGACTGCATGAGTTCGTTCCGCAGATTCGCAAGCTCAGTCACCGCGAATTTCTCAACTCTGCTTCCCTCTGTCATCGCTCTGTCTCCTCGCCGCGGCTTAATCTTTCCCGGCTGTTCTCTTAGACACTGGAGAGGCCAATCATGTTGCTCTCCTGTCGCGAATTGTCTTCAGTACCGAACCGGCGATTGTCTCCCAATATCGAATCCCCATCATATGGAAGACGAATTCACCAATCGCGCTAAGATCAAAGCGCTCAATGTCTATAGGGTGTACGTATGATTCCAGTATACGGTTTCATCGGCTTGTAAATCGCTTTCGCGAGAGAAAGCTACTAACACTTCCGTGCCATGCAATCATGGCGGCATGCGTTTCATCGCAGCCGTTACACTCGACTCAGGCATGCAATCCAGCAATCAGAAATCACCGGGCTCTACCAAACCAATCAAGTCCAAGCCTAGGGATGATGCTTTCCTTTCCGGGTATCGCCATTCTCATTGCAGCGCTCATCGCGTGTAGGATGATCTATCCTTTTTTTCACCAGCACCCACACTGAGGTTTTAAAGAGCAGGCTGTTGTGTTGTAGCCCTCTCCACCAGCAGAATCGGAATCCCATCCTCCACTGGATAACGGCGTCCACATGCATTGCAGTCGACCGTGCTCTCAACAAGTGTCAGTCGTCCATGGCAAGCCGGGCATACAATCAGCTCCAGCACCTCGCGAATTCGCTCCACTGCCTGCATTGGTACAGTGTATCGGGGAGTCAAATCATATCAGGCAGTCAAAGCCAGCAATTTCAGGAACCGCCATGCTCCGTGTCGGTCTTACAGGCGGATTAGGAAGCGGAAAGACGAGCGTAGCCGCCATGTTTCGCTCCCTCGGCGTGCACGTCATCGAAGCCGATGCTGTGGGCCGCGAGCTCATGT
>DATAQX010000414.1:0-3486 GCA_036264455.1 Silvibacterium sp.
CTGGGCAGATTGCCCTGGAAGTTGATTCCAATGCTGCCGCGGGTGACCCGGTGCTCAGGGGTTATCAGCTGGTTGTAATCATTGATGACGGTATTGGAGGGCATGGCGAAGCCCACGCCGGCGTAGGTTCCGGACTGGGTATAGATGGCAGTATTCATGCCGATGACTTCACCGGCCATATTGAGCAACGGTCCTCCGGAGTTGCCGGGATTGATGGCGGCGTCCGTCTGGATAAAGTGCTGGAACTGCCCGCGCTGGCCGGGATCGATGGTGCGGTTCCTGCTTGAAACGATACCGGCAGTCACGGTTTGCGAAAGGTTGAACGGGCTCCCGATGGCGATCACCCAGTCTCCAACCAGCGCGCCATCGGAGTTGCCCATCTTGATGGTGGGCAGAGGCTCGGTGGTATCGATCTTGATGACGGCGATGTCGGTGTCCTTATCGACGCCTATGACCTTTGCCGGACGGCCCTGAATGTTGCCGCCATCAGGATCGGTGGAGAGGCGGACGAAGATCCTGTCAGCCTTGTCGACAACGTGATTGTTGGTGAGGATGTAGCCGCGGGGGTCGACGATAAAGCCGGAGCCGAGAGATTCGCGCTCCTGGCCACTCTCATCCGGAACTCCGCCCTGACCGCCGAAGAAGCGATTGAAGAAGTCCTGGAAATTGCCCTGACCCTGGTCGTCCTGATCGTCGTCATCGCCGTTATCGTCAGGCGGTTGCTGCGGCTGGAACTGGCGCGAGTGGGGATTACGGCCGTGTGATTGATCCCTTTGCTTGGGCAGGGTAATCGTGTTGATATTCACAACGGCGGGGCCAACCTGCTTGGCGATGCGCGTAAAGTCCGTAGAAAGATCGCGGGGCTGGGGAACTTTGAGCGGAGTGGCATCGGAGGTGTCGACCTTCGATTCCTGGCCACGCACCCCATGAGTGATGAACGAGCCGATCAGGATGCCGGCCGAAAGAGTAGCGAGAATGATGAAGGTAGAAGCGAGACGGCGGTAGCTGAGCCGTCCTAGAAGCGATTTCATTTCTGGTCTAACCTCGTAATCTTCGGTGAGCGGTGTTGATGCTGCGCATGCAACGCAGCTGAAGTCGTAATCTTTTCCGTCTTCCAGTATAAATCGGCTCCCACAATGCCGTGGTTCTTCGCTGGCAGCTCAATGATTTAGACGGATATCGGGAGCAAACTGTTACAGGCTCTCATTGATCGGTGCGGTTTCATGGGCTGTGGATTGGATGCGCGACGGGAGTAATTCGGTAACGCCGATCCCCCCGAGAATGAGCAACGCACCAAGGCTGGAACGCAGGCCGAGACGCTCTCCGAGGACGATGAACGAAGTGAGCCAGGCGAAGACCGGTTCCAGGGTAAAAAGAATCGCGGTGTGAGTGGCGGGGATAAATTGCTGGGCCCAGCTCTGAATGGTGAAGGCGGCGGCCGTGGCCAGCAGGGCGGCAATGAGCAGCGCGACGAAGACGCGCGAGCTCCAGTGGACGAAGGGGCGCTCGAAGACAGGCATGCTGATGGCCATGAAGACGGCGGCGAAGGCAACCTGCAGCACGGCCAGTTGCTCGAAGCGCACACGGGGAGAAAAGTGGGCCAGGGCGAGCATATGGAATGAAAATCCAATGGCGCAGCCAAGAGTGAGCAGGTCGCCAATGTTGATGGCCGAGAAGTCCAGACCGGTATGCGGCGGCGTGGTGAGCAGTAGGATGCCAAAGAAGGCAAACAACGCTCCCGCATAGGCGTTCCATCGTGGAGGGTGCGTGCCTGGAGGCCGCAGCCAGGGAATGATCAGCAGCAACGGAACGATGACGACGACAAGACCGGTGATGAAGGCGGATTTGGAGGGTGTAGTGAGGCGTAGGCCGGCTGTCTGGAACTGGTAGCCCATGGCCAGGCAGAAGCCGGTGACCGCTCCGGAGAACAGGGCAGGCCGGTCGATGTGGCCAATATGTTTTCTATAGACAAGGGTGAGGCAGAGGGCGGCAAGCGTCATGCGCAGGAGATTGAAGAGCAGGGGAGAGATGTCCGCGAGCGCTCCTTTGATAAGCACGAAGGTCGATCCCCATATAAATACGACTGCCAGCAGAAGGAGATGGGCTTTCAGCGTGCGGGACATAAAGGCAGGGTACAGGGACTGCGCGTCCCGTGATACGCGCCTTCGGCGCAAAAGCCCTGATCTGAGCCTTTGTGACGGGCGGTCAGATTTTTACAAGCGGTGCATAGGGCGTTCGCGAGACAATGCACTTGATGGCGACCACACCGGGCGAGCCCGTTCCTGAAGTAGCGACTGCCCCGACCGGAGGCCGGCGTGCGGCGGTTGCGTTCATCTTTGTGACCATCACACTGGACATGCTGGCGATGGGGATGATCGCTCCAGTGCTGCCGCGGCTGGTGACGAATTTTCTGGGCGGGAACGCGCCGCGTGCGGCGCAGATTTTCGGCATCTTCGGGACGGTGTGGGCGGTGATGCAGTTTTTCTTCTCGCCGCTGCTGGGATCGCTGTCGGATCGTTTCGGGCGCAGGCCGGTGATTCTGCTCTCGAACTTCGGCCTGGGGCTGGATTACCTGGTGATGGCGCTTGCGCCGACGCTGGGATGGCTCTTTGTGGGCAGGCTTATTTCCGGCATCACCTCTGCAAGCATCCCGACGGCGATGGCCTACGTTGCCGATGTGACTCCGCCGAAGAAGCGTGCTGCGGCATTTGGCATGGTGAGCGCGGCCTTCGGGCTGGGATTTGTGCTGGGACCCGCGCTGGGCGGACTGCTGGGCAACGTCAATCCCCGGCTGCCGTTCTGGGCGGCGGGCGGCATGAGCCTGCTGAATGCGATGTACGGGCTGTTTGTGCTGCCGGAGTCGCTGGGGCTGGAGTCGCGGGGACGATTTTCATGGAAGCGGGCGAATCCGGTGGGGTCGCTCACCCTGCTCAGGAGACATCGCGAGCTGCTTGGGCTGGGGTCGGTGCTGTTTCTCAGCTATCTGACGCAGCAATCGCTGATGAATACCTGGGTGCTGTACCTGGACTACCGGTATAGCTGGACGGATCGCGCGGTCGGGTTGTCGCTGGCGCTGGTGGGCGTGTGTTCGGCGACCGTGGGCGGATTGCTGGTGAAGCCAACAGTGCAGCGTCTGGGAGACCGCACAACCATGCTGGTGGGTCTGGGGATAGGCTGGATTGGCTTCGCGATCTTCGGGCTGGCGCCGACAGGGGCGATCTTTTTGATGGGGATTCCGATCATGGCCATCTGGGGTTTGTGCGGCCCGCCTGCACAGGGAATGATGACCCGGCACGTGGGCGCGAATGAGCAGGGGCAGCTGCAGGGAGCGGTGCAGTGCATTCGCGGATTGACGGCACTGATCGGTCCCACGCTGTTTACCTTTGTGTTTGCGGCGGGGATTCGGCCTGGAGCCGGGTTCCGGCTGCCGGGCGCACCGTTCTTGCTGGCGTCGGCGATTCTGCTGGCGGCGCTGCCGCTGGCGCT
>DATAQX010000456.1:0-9317 GCA_036264455.1 Silvibacterium sp.
TCGCGGAGCACTTAACCTGTTCGCTAATGTTGCTACGGTTCGTTCCGATGCGTTCTGGTTCTCAGCGATGCGTTAAAGTTGCCCAACAGTGGCGCCCTTTCACGGCGATAACACGGGTTCAAATCCCGTCGGGGACGCCAACAAAACAAAAGATTTACGTGATTGCTGGCTCCGCAGTTGAGTGGGATGGTAAGTTAACGGTGACGATGGTCCCCGCTGGTGGTGAGGTTTGCCCGCTGCTTCGATTCTGAAAGGCGCACATCTTCCGATTCGATTCCTTGAACCGGTTCGGTACAGTTCCGAGGGCCATTAATGTCTCAGGACTACTGCTGATGGTATCGTCTGTCTGTCTCTCTCTCTCTTGGAGCTTGCCCTGTTTATAGCCTGCAGAGTACCGCTTTTCGGTTCCACAGTCGCGTTCCAAAGGACGAAGCGGTCTGTTTGACCGTAAGCCGCAAGTGGTAATCGCAACCATCGGTGGGGCAATAGAAACGGTGCTGTCTGACCTTGCCCATCAAACGATTACTACGGACGCCAGCCTCCTGGCTTCACGGCTACCCCTTTTGTGAGAGCCAAAGCAAAGCATATGAGCGGATAAGCTTTGGGCGTGAATACCGAAAACACACCCTCGCTCATAGAACTCGAAGCAGTCATCGAACGCGGCAAAAGTGCTTATATCGAAGTCGGCAGCGCCCTTGCAGAAATCAAGCGGCGTGGACTTTATAAAGAGCGCGGCCATGTGACCTTCAAAGAATATCGGCGTGCCCGCTACCCTATGATGAAGCCGATCAGTTGTCCAGAAGAGCGTGATGGGTCCAGCTAAGTCGAGGAAGTCTTTACCTACTCTGGAATCCGTCGCTACCAAAAACGTGCCCGGATCTTTGAAGATTCCTGAAAATCCCGGCCATTCTTCGTGACGCACTCACGATTCACACAACCATCACTTCGACACCCTTCGCTTGCAGCTCGGCAACTACATCCTGGGATACACCGTCGTCAGTGATCACTACATCAACTTCAGCAGCGGGACAGATCAACGCCGGACTGACCATACCGATCTTGCTCGAATCAGCAACAATGACAACCTGTCTGGCCTGGCGCGCCATCGCTCGGAAGACCACGGCCTCGTCCATTTCGATGGTGCTGGCGCCTCGCTTCGCATCCATTCCGCAAACACCGATGAATGCCCGGTCCACATGGATCTCGCTCAGCGACTGAATCGCCGCAGGGCCAATCAGCGAGAACGACCCGGCCCACTGTACCACCCCGCCCGTCAATGAAGTCTTCAGCCCCGGCTGATTGCACAGCTCCATTCCGATATTTACTGCATTCGTTATGATTCGCAGGTTGTCCCTGTGGCGAATGCTCCGCGCAATCTGCGTCGTGGTCGTGCCAGCGGTGAAGGCGATGGTTTCGTGTTCGCGAATCAGGTCCGCGGCCGCCATTGCGATTCTGCGCTTCTCCTTTACGAATCGCTCTTCGCGAGTCTGAAAGCCGGCATCGAAGCGAAACGGAACATAGATCTGGGGGCCAAAGAGTTCTGCTCCGCCGTGGGTGCGGCACACCAGCCCGCGCCGCTCCAGCTTAGCCAGGTCGCGGCGAATGTTTGGTGCTGAGGTCTCGATTTCCTGAATCAAATCTTCAATCGACGCGCTGCCGTGACGCAGCAGCATGCGCAGAATCTGATTGGCGCGATCGTCGGTTTTGAGTGACATGGATAGGCTCGCAATCAGATTAAACGTCCAGGCTGGCGGCCACGCAAACTATGCATCGTTCACAGCGTTCTGCGCGGTTGAAGACCGCTCGCCGTCGACCCAATCCAGCTCCCCGCGCAATGCCCGTACATCCTCCTCGCGCACCACGTACCGCGAATATTCCCGGTCCATGTTCAATCCCAGAAACAACGAGTGGTTCCGGTGCCGCACCGGGCTGGAAATGCGTGTATTAAGACTCGCATGGTATTCCGCCGCTCCCGTTCCCTCCGCAACCATCCGGATGTTCTCTGGGCTGAGTCCGCCGCCGGCCATGATCGTAATGCGGTCCCGCGCAAGATCGATCGCGTCGGAAATGCGCTGAATGCTGTCTATCACGCGCCGCTTGCCGCCGGAGGTGAGCACGCGCTGCGCGCCACTGGCAATAATGCGTTCCAGAGAATCCGCAAAATCGATGGATACGTCGATTGCGCGATGGAACGTGACCGGCAAAGGGTTTGCCAGCTCCACCAGCTCTTTCGTGCGCGGCACATCCACATATCCATCCGCGTTGAGAATGCCGAGCACGACCCCGTCCGCCCCTAGTCTCTTCGCGTATTGAATGTCGGCCTTCATCACCGCGAATTCTTCAGCGGTATAGCAGAAATCGCCACCTCTCGGCCGGATCATCACGAAAATGTCGATCTGCAAGCGTTTGCGGACCAACTCGAGCAATCCCGGACTGGGGGTAATGCCACCCTCCAACAGATCACTGCAGAGCTCGATGCGTTGCGCCCCGCCGCGTTCCGCGGTAACTGCCGACTCCACCGAATCAACACAGATTTCAAGCAGCATAAATATCCCGCGTGCAACGCCCTCCGTCTGTAACCGCGCCAGCAGGCAATTCCAGACGGAGGTTTATGTTCAAGAATGAGACGTTCAGTTCTGAGGGCTAGAAGGTGTAATGCGCTCCAAATTGTATGACGCGCGAATTCGACCGGACACTTGAAATCTGGCCGAAGGTCGAATCGGTCACGCCGCTGTCCGGATTTCCGTAACTGGCAATGTTGAAGAGGTTAAAGAAATCCGCGCGAAAACCCACCGCCTGCCTTTCCGTAATGTGGAAGTCCTTGAACATTGAGCTATCTACCTGCGTATAGCCCGGCGCGCGTTCAGTGCCCACACGCGCGCTGCCAAAGGTATTGGCGGCGGGCGTGCCATAGGCGCAGATCCCGTTGTTCTGGCCCTGTCCTGCTACGCAGGGCTGAGCCGAGGGATCCGTACCCCACCAGTTATTAATATTGCGACCGACGATCCGCATCTTGCGGTACTGATTCGGCCGCGGCTGGCCGAAGCTGTTGCTGTTACTTACCGAAGGAGCAGTCATGCTCACCGGAAAACCCGTGTAGGCGATGAGAGATCCGGAAATAGACCATCCGCCGATCGCCGCGTCCAGAAAGCGGTTCACGCCGGAGCCGAACTCCCTGCCGTGTCCGAACGGAAGGGCATAGACTCCCAACGCGTTCAGACTGTGCCGGAGATCGTATCCAGCCGGACCGTAGTCGGCATGGCTGTCATAGCCATTCTGGAAGGCTCCGCTGAATCCAAGGACATTCAGCGCATAGTTGCCCAGGCTATTCGTCATCGCGCGTGAGTAAGTGTAGTTCACCGTGAACTCAAGACCATGACTTAAGCGATGGCGCAGAACCGCCTGCAGCGAGTTGTAGTTCATCATTGCCCGCGGCTCAGTCACCAGAAGGCTGCCGCCTTCGCCAAAGAGAGGGTTGTTGGCCAGAGGGGCCGATGAGCTAACCCCGGGAATAAGAAGTTGGTTGGCGTTGCCATAGTTGATCAGGTGCTGGCCTTGCAGCCCCAGATATCCAACCTGCAGGGTGGTGGCCTGATTCAGCGCGTATTCCGTCGTCAGGCTCCACTCCTGGACGTACGCAGGCCGCATATTCAGCGGCCATGCGCCGTAGCCCCCGCCGGAATAGTTGATGTCGGCGGGGTTGTTGCTGAAGCCCTGTTGCACCGAATACGGCATGCCGGCAAACCCCGGGGCCGGAATAACCTTTGGTCTCTGGCTGGACAGGATGAACGGGGGAAGGGAAGTCAGACGTTGGTTGGCGGCGTTGCCTTCAAAGAAGCTCGTAGCGCCGTATCCGCCGCGGACGACAAAGCGATTCGTCGCCTGATACGCGAAGCCGATGCGGGGCATGAACTGGTTGTACGTAGGGTTATAGCAGGCGCGATTGCTGCAAAGCTGCGAACCGGGAGGTGCGCCTGCTGGAATGCGCCGGGCATAAATGACCGTACCCGTGTTCAGCAGCACATTCCCGGTCTTGTCATTCACCTCGTACCACGGCTGATCGTATTCGTAGCGGAGACCGAGATTCAGAGTGAGATTGGGAAGAACTTTCCAATCATCCTGCGCAAAGACGGCCGTGCGCCACTGACGTTGTCCGACCAGCACGCCCGCCTCTTCAACCTGCGATTGCGCAACAAGGTCCAGAGCAAAGTCCGCTCCGGGATAGCCGAGACCGTTAGCCGCCCCCGGATTGGGATTGCTGGTGAAGTCTCCGGTATAGCTGAAGGAGCCGAGAAAGCCTTGGTTGTTGCTAGTGATGTAGTTGTTCTGGTAGCGGATCGCCTGAATCCCAAAGCTGAGGAGATGCACGCCGTGCTGCCACGTCAGGTTGTCCCCGTAACTGTAGGTGTTGTCGATGATCGACCCAATGTTCGCCGGGGTCCCCACTCCGGTGAAGCCGCTGCTGCCAATGCCCTGAAACGAGAAGCCCACATACTGCTGCGTCCCGAAGGCGATGCCGACCTTCGAGTTTCCTGTGAGACCAAACTGTCCGCTGGGATCGGTCGGCACGCCCTGGTCCCATACGACGCGGGTAAATCCTACCCGCGCCGAGTTGACAATCGCCGGTGAGAAAACATGCACCCACGTCACGCCGCCAAGTTTAGTTGGGAATACATTTTGCGCAGGGAAGGTAAGCTCAAGCACCGGTACATTTCCGTCATACGCATTCGACTGGCTATAAAATCCCGTAATCTTGTCCGCCTGCCTCACATTCCAATCGATTTTGGCATCGCCTTGATTGTTGACGACAAAACTGCGGCTCGGTCCGTGGAAATTATTGGCGACAACTCCATCGACCGGCGTTGCGTTTGGAAGTGGATACAGTTCAGGGTGGGCGAAGATGTATTGCGCGACCGGATTCGTAATCGGAATCTGGTTGTTCGCAAAAGGCACGAAGTTGTTTTGCGTGTCATAGAGCTGGATCGGCGCGTTCGTTGCGCCATTGGCCCCAGTGGGCGGATTCAGCAGAGTGGAGAAATCTCCTGCTCGCATCGCCGAGGTAAACACCGTGGCTGTGCTCGTTCCTCCAGTATGTGAACGTGCGCCTTCATAATCGGCAAAGAAAAACAGTTTGTCGCGCTTAATCGGTCCCCCAATTGTGCCTCCAAACTGGTACAGCGTGTAGGGGTTGATTGGAATGATCGGGACATTGTGCTTGTTCCCCCACGAATTGGCATTCAAGCTTTCATTCTGCAGGTAGGCGTATGCCGAGCCATGGAGCTGATCAGTTCCGCTCTTCAGCACACTGATCACGTCGCCGCCATTTACATTGCCATACTCTGCTGGCGCATTGGCCGAGATGACCTTGATCTCCTGAATTGCATCCGGAGACGGGTTATACGCAATCAGGTTGTTCTGGTTCTCGTTCAGGTCGATGCCATCTAGCGTGTAGTTGTTGGCCTGCGCGCGATTCCCATTGATGTTAGGGATATCGGTGTAATATGTGCTGCGCTCGATCGCGTTATTACCTGTCGTGCCCGAGGGCTGTGTACTCACCGCACCTGGCACGAACAAGGTCACGGTGGAGAAGTTGCGGCCGTTCAAAGGTATGGTCCCAATCTCATTGGAGGTAAGCGTGACACCCAGGCTGGGATTGGTGGTATTCAGAGTCGGCGTCGCAGCCGTAACTTCCACCGTCTGCGTGGTATTGCCCACTTGCAGATGCGCGTTGAAGTTGACGGTTTGATCGATCTCCAGGGCAAATGGCGGAATCGTCTGCGTACTGAATCCGTTCGCCTTTACCGTAACCTCATAGTGGCCGATCGGCAGAAATCGGATGCTGAAAACGCCTGAAGCATTAGTCGTTGCCTGCGTCAGTACTCCGGTGTTGATATCGTGCGCCGTCACTTCGGCTCCTGCGACAGCCGCACCGGTGGGATCCATCACTGTTCCCGTGATATTGCCGGTGACGGTCTGAGCACTCGCCAGGCCCAGGTTCAAAATGAGAGAGAGTGAAACCACGGCGCAGAGGATGACCGTGTCTGTAAGGAAGAGTCTCTTATGGGAGAGCATATTCTTGTAATTCCTCCTGTGTTCCGTTAGTGCAAATTGGCCTCGCAATCGATCGAAGAGATGTGCCCGTTCGCAAACTGGCACGCCGCGCGCTGCAATTCAGCGCGTGCCACGGAGTATACGCCGCAATAGCAAGGAATGGACAGAATAAATGTTCATTTAGCTAAAAACCAAACATTTTCTAGGAAGATTTTGGCAGAATATCGAGGACAAAAAACCCGAACGCCCTATTTCCTGTCCGGAAGCAACTCCCAGATCCCGGGATCCTCGGTACCCAGAACCCACGAGCAGAAGCCTTCGATTCTGCGTTCCTGGGTCAGCTTGTATCGGTCCTCAAAGGTACGCGTGTCGGTGTAGAACACCCACTCCCGCATCTGATCGCGATAGATGAAGAACCACGCCGTGTGATCGGCCGCATCCCATTGCGGGACGCCCTTGTACTCCCGGGCAAGCAACAGCGCGTCTTCCGTGCTGATGTAGTTTGCCGTGATGTTGGGATGGTGCTCCATCTTCTTTGTCGCCGGATCTTCCCGCATCTCTGGTGCTCCCGCGAACCAGTGATACCCGTACAGTGGAATCCCGAGTGACAGTTTTTCCTTTGGAACAAACTTCAACGCATAATCCAGGTTCTCAACCGTCCAGTCCCAGCCAGCCACCGGACCGGGCGGCGTCCAACGGGTATGCTGGTCATACGTCATCAGGCAGATCAGGTCCACTGACTGCGCCAACGCCTGCAGGTCGTAGGCCCCCCGCCAGTCCTCATAGATCCACTTGGCAAAGCCGCCTTTACCCGGATATCCCGGCGCATTCGGCACAGTTGCGATACTCAGTTGCAGCCCTTCTGCATGCATCGCATCCGCGGTCAGCTTCGTCATGGCGGAAAGCGCATCTCGATCGGTCCATGAGATGTCTTCAAAGTCGAACTGAATGCCGGTGTACCCGTTTTTCTTCGACTCGCGGATAAGTGCGGCAATCATCGTCTTTTGAGCTGTGCCATTGGCCAGCAGTGCATGCAACGCATCCTTACCCGCGTTTGCGATGATCGGCATTACGGGCAGGTGCTGCTGCTGCGCGAGTTCCAGCACTGCGGGATTCGGCCCGCCCGTGACCAGGCCAGTTGCATCCACTGAGTACCACGTCGGCACCAGGATGCCGATCTTGCTGGAGTGCGCAAGAAACGAACGCACAGAGTCGGGAGTGTCCGTCATATAGAAAAGAGCAACCGGACGATTCTGGGCATAGAGAGAGACAGCAGTTATGAGTACGAGAAGCAACCGAAAAATCTGTTTCATGGGTGCCCTTCCTGAATTGATCTGATTGTTGCGCATCCGTCCGCTGAACGGACCTGGGGCGCATGACTCTATACACTACATCAGTAGCGAATCCAGCCTGTGAGTGCGAAGGCACTGTTACGACTGGCAACTCGCTCGCTCTTTTGATCGCCAACAGAGAAGCGCAAATGAATTTGAAAGCAAGATACGGAGTTTCTTCTGGCTGAGCTGTCACTAGGCTGTTTAAAGCGAGATTTTGAAAGGACGTTATGAGCACAGCAACAAGAAACGCCGAGCTTACCAACTATTCCGTCAAGACGACAGGGATGTTTTGCCGTCCGTCGTGCGCGGCGCATCTCGCTCGACCAGAGCAGATCGGCATGCCCAAGGCGGTTCGGGCAGTAGCTCGAGCGTGCGGCGCAAATGCGTTGGCCGTGGCGATTCCATGTCATCGTGTCATTAGGAACGATGGTGGTCTTTCCGGATATCGATGGGGAGTGGAGCGAAAGCGCACGCTTCTTGATCGAGAGGCTCAGGTATGAGCACACTTTTCAATGATGCAACCACGACATCAAGTGGTAAAGGCCTAAATGCCGTCCCGGCGGAGCAAGCCGTCGCTCGCGTCAATGCTCTCGACTGGCAGCGCGTCGAGAAAGATTTGGACGAGCAAGGAAGCTCATTGCTTCCGAAAGTCCTGTCTTCCGACGAGTGCGAAGCTCTCGCTGGCCTATATACGATAGATCGCCTGTTTCGTAGCCGCGTCGTCATGGGGCGGCATAGTTTCGGGCGCGGCGAGTACAAGTATTTCAGTTACCCACTGCCCGATGTGATCCAAGACCTTCGGACGGCGCTCTATCCTCAATTCGTGCCCATTGCCAATCGATGGAATGCCGCCATGGGAATCGAAATATGCTATCCCGAAAGTCATACCAAGTTCGTCAAGCGATGCCACGACGCAGGACAACTGCGGCCAACTCCCTTGCTTCTACAGTACGGCGAAGGCGATTTCAACTGCCTGCATCAGGATCTTTATGGCGAACATGTTTTCCCGATACAAGTGGCGATCCTGCTCTCGGAGCCTGAGAGAGATTTCACTGGCGGCGAATTTGTACTCACCGAGCAACGTCCCCGCATGCAATCACGGCCAGAGGTAGTTCCCCTTCGCCAAGGCGACGCAGTGGCCTTCGCAGTGCATCATCGCCCGGTACGGGGAACGCGGGGAACCTATCGCGTCAACCTGCGACATGGTGTCAGCCGCTTGCGCTCGGGAAGACGTCACACAGTCGGCATCATCTTCCATGACGCCGTCTAGGAGGCACCGTGGCAATAGGTCTTTTTGACAGCGTCCCGGAATCCGAGCTCCCAAGGGAGAGTTTGGGGCCTGGCACGGCAATATTGCGCGGCTTCGCGCTTGAGCGCGACGCCGCGTTGCTCGAAGCGTTAAATGACGTGGCCGAGAAATCGCCATTTCGTCATATGGTCACGCCTGGCGGGTTTCGCATGTCTGTGGCCATGACCAACTGCGGCGCTCTCGGCTGGGTCACGGACAGGAAAGGGTATCGCTACGACTCCATCGACCCGGAAGTTGAGGCACAATGGCCGCCAATGCCGCAACCATTCATGGAGTTGGCTATGGCCGCAGCGAAGGAGTCTGGCTTTCCCGCATTCGTCCCTGATGCGTGTCTCGTCAACCGTTATGAGCCTGGCGCGAGGCTCACGCTTCATCAGGACAAGAACGAGCGTGATTTTACTAAGCCTATTGTGTCAGTCTCGCTTGGGCTACCGGCCGTCTTCTTGTTCGGCGGAGAAGAACGTGCCGACAAGACAACGCGTGTCCCAGTAGTTCACGGAGATGTTCTTGTGTGGGGTGGACCGGCACGATTGAGGTATCACGGCGTGATGCCGCTCAAGGACGGGGTTCATCCTTCAACGGGCAGATACCGCTTCAATCTCACATTCCGCAAGGCAGCGTAA
>DATAQX010000464.1:0-3466 GCA_036264455.1 Silvibacterium sp.
GAGGAACAGAACCCCGGCAACTACCAATGGGTCGCATTCGCCAATTACGAGGACTGGAAGCGCCAGAGCCGGTCCTTCGAGGCGCTGGCCGTCCGGACGGATGCCGATCGCACTCTTACCGGAGCCGGAGATGCCGCGCACGTCCAGGCCACCTACGCTTCAGCAAATTTCTTCGATGTAATGCGCGTGAACCCTCTGCTGGGGCGCGTCTTCGTGAATTCAGAAACCCAGGCCGGCAAGGACGACGTTGCAGTTCTCAGCTATGGCTTCTGGCAGAAGCATTTCGGCGCCGATCCGGCGGTATTGGATAGAAAGATCCAACTCGACGACCGAACCTACACCGTGATCGGCGTGATGCCCAGGACGATGCAGTATCCCTCGATCACCGAAATCTTTCTGCCGCTGGCGCCCGCTCCGTCGCTGACGGAGAATCGCAGCGGGCATAACTATCTGGTCACCGGACGCCTGCGTCCCGGCGTGACCGTTGCTCAGGCGCAGGCCGAGATGCGTGGAATCGCGGATCGGCTGTCGAAGGCGTACCCCGCAACCAACCGGAGCTGGTCGGTAAGAGTAGAACCGCTGCTCGACGACATCAACGGCGACCTGACGCCGATGTATTTCCGGCTGGTCCTCGGAGCCACGCTCTTCGTGCTGCTGGTGGTGTGCACCAACGTAGCGAATCTGCAGTTTGCGCGAGGCATCGCGCGGCGTCCGGAGATCGCCATGCGGACCGCATTGGGCGCTCGGCGCGGCCGCCTGCTTCAGCAACTGCTGACGGAGAATATCCTGCTTGGCCTCATTGGCGCGGCCGGCGGCATTCTCCTGGCTAAACTCGTCCTGCACATCAGCATCATTTCGATGCCGGACCAGGTGGCCCGGTACATGGCCGGATGGTCCAACATCTCCCTGAACGGCCGCGCTCTTGCGTTTTCATTGCTGCTGGCAGTGGGCGCAGGCATTGTTTCCGGATTCCTGCCAGCGCTGGAGGCGATGCGCATCAACCTCGTCGATCAGCTCAAGGCAGGGTCGCGTACTTCAACCGGCGCCGGCCGCACCCACCGCCTTAGAAACCTCTTCGCCATAGCGCAGATTTCGCTGGCGGTTGCCCTGGTGATTGGCGCGGCGCTGATGTGCAAAGGGACGTGGTCAATGCTCAACGTGGCCGATGCCTACGGTCCCAAAAAGGCGCTCACTTTCAATGCCTACCTGCCTCCCGCCCGCTACGCGATAACAGAAAAGCAGGTTGAATGGTACAAGGCGAGCCTGGAAAAGCTGCGCGCCTTGCCCGGCGCGACGCACGCAGAAATCACCACGGCTCTGCCCTGGGGCAACGGAGGATGGGTAGACGATTTTCGAATCGAGAACCGTCCGCTGGTTCCAGGCAAGTTCCAGAGTGCCGCGCGAATTACGGTTAGCGGCGGCTATTTCGACGCCCTGCATATTCCCATCCTGTCCGGTCGCACCTTTGACTCCAACGACGGGCTCGACACGCAACCGACCGCCATCGTGAGCCGCGGCTTTGCCGAGCGCTACTTCCCCGGCGAGAACCCCCTGGGCCACCGTATCCAGATGGGGCCGTCGCGCGCCAGTCATGAGCCGTGGGTGAAGATTGTGGGGATTGCCGGCGATGCAAACTATTCCTGGATCGATCGCGTCATCGTGCCTGCGGTGTATCTGAACGCAACGCAGATGCCGCCGCCGGACGGAGCTCTTTATGTCGTCACCACCGCCGGAGATCCGCTCGCGCTGGCTCCGGCTGCGCGCAAGGCGCTTGCCGCGCTCGATCCCACGGTGCCCCTCGACGCTGTACAGACCTACGAGCAGTTCCTGCACGAAGCGCTCACCGGTCTCCTCAATGTCGCGGTATGGCTTGGGATCGATGCGTTCCTCGCGCTGCTGCTGGCGGCCATCGGTATCTTCGCAGTGATGGCCAACCTGGTCGCGGAGCGGACCCGTGAAATCGGCGTGCGGCTCACGCTGGGCGCGCGGCGCGAAGATATTCTCCGCATGATTCTGAGCCGTGCCGCCGTGCTGACCGGTGTGGGGGTCGGGCTTGGGATCGTGCTGGCCGCGGGCCTCGCACGGATGGTCGCGAATCTGCTCTTCGGCGTGCGTCCCGGCGATCCGGCTGTATTTGTGACAACGACGGTGGCGATTGTAATCGTGGCACTGGTCGCAAGCTGGGCGCCGGCGCGCCGTGCTGCGTCCGTCGACCCGGTACAGTCTTTGCGGGCGGACTAGCGGGCGCCGCCAGCAAAGGAGAGTGATGAGAACGTCGTCCGAGATGGAGTTTCTTAAAAAAACCCCCCAACCTACGAAAATCTTCGTTGACACCTACGAACATCTTCGTATATTGTGGCGGTCATGAAAGAAACGACGGACAATCTACCAAAACCGACGGAGGTTGAACTGGAGCTGCTGCGGGCTCTGTGGGAGAAGGGCTCGGCCTCCGTCCGCGAACTGCATGAAGTAGTGAGCCGCCGGCGACCGCTGGGATACACCTCGGTACTCAAGACTCTGCAGATCATGACCGAGAAGGGCCTGGTCGAGCGCACCGAGGCGGGCAAGGCGCATATCTACCATGCCGCCGCGAGCCAGGAAGAAACTCAAAGCCAGTTGCTCCGAGACCTGAGCCAGCGCCTGTTTTCCGGTTCGGCGGCGCAGTTGGCGATGCATGCACTGGCCATGCAGCCGGCCAGCAAGGAAGAGCTGGAGGAAATCCGGAAGATCATTCGGCAAAAGAGGGAGAAGCAATGACCAACGCTATCGAAATTCCGGGCTGGGAAGCCCTTGGATGGACCCTCATCCACTTCTGCTGGCAGGCGGCGGCGATCGCGCTACTTTACCGGATGATCGATTTGGCGCTGCCCAGGGCCCGCAGCAACGTTCGCTATGTTGTGGCGCTGACCGCCCTGCTCAGCATGCTGGCGGTGTCGGTGGCAACACTTGGCTATGAAGAGATGCGCGGCGCGCAGGATAAGACGACGTGGCGGGATACGGTTTCTGTGACCGGCGTCGGAGAGACTTTCGCTGTTCTTCCTGTTGCAGATAACGGCGGGGCGCGCTTGAGTGAGCCTGCCAGTGTATGGGCTGGACTGGAGAGCGGAATACAGCCCGTGATCCCTTGGCTGGTCGCAATATGGCTGCTGGGCGTCTTCTGTCTCTCGGTGAGGACCGTGGGTGGCTGGTGGATGATCCAGCGGCTGCGCCGCGCGAGCATGGGGCGGGCCCCAGAGAGCGTGCGCGAGAGCTTTGCACGGCTGTCTCTGCGCATCGGCATCCGGCGGCCGATCGATCTGCGCGTTTGCGAGCGTATCTCGAGTCCGATGGCCATGGGCATCGTCCGCTCGCTGGTTCTGCTGCCGGCTTCGGCATTGACATCGCTCAGCCCTGAACAGCTTGAGGTAGTGCTGGCGCACGAGCTGGCGCACATCCGGCGCGCCGATTATCTGTGGAACATGCTGCA
>DATAQX010000481.1:0-5735 GCA_036264455.1 Silvibacterium sp.
GCATCGGGAAAGTCGTTCAGCCTTGGCGTGCCCGTCTCTTTGTTTGCGGTGCCATTGTTTGTGGTATCGAGAATAGCGATCGATTGCGAGTAGTTCGACTCGGCCGTGCCGTACCCGGCATTCACCAGTGCCAGATAGCGGTGATCGGGAGACCAGGCAAGGCCCATCGGCAGGCTGTTCAGGCGGGCAGGCGAGCCGGGGACAGGTTCCGAAAGCTGCTGACCGGTGGGAAGGTTGATCGATTGCGCAGCGGCAACGCATTGCGCCGCCAGGATTCCGAAAATCACAAACCAGCTTGTGCGAGAAAACATAAGGGTTTAATCGTCTGCGGTTGAGATTAACAAAGTATCAATCAGCAGAGTACGCATGGAATGAAAAGAGCCTCCTAAGCCCTGATTTTCTCGCTTCATGACCATTACAAAAGTCTTACACAGTGACTCGGCTCGCTACTGATACGGTCAAGAGAGAGATTTGAATTTAGGGGAGACCGAAAACTCCATGTCGATCGAGTTGCTTAACCAGCCCGCCGTCGCAGTCGAACAGAATCCACCGAAGGTCGCCGCAGACCTTCGAGCAGAAACGAAAGGCCCCGTTCTGGGCCGCGCAGCGCAGGGCGGAACCCTGAGCACCATCACGATCGTCTTTATGCTCATCTTTCACATTGCTGCGATCGCCGCGCTCTTCATGTTCAGCTGGAAGGCTCTGATCTGCACCCTTGTGCTCTGGGTGTGGGCCTCAAACCTCGGCATCGGAATGTGCTACCACCGCCTGCTGACCCATCGTGGATACAAAACACCCAAGTGGGTCGAATACTTCATGGCCATCGGCGCGACATTGTCGCTCGAAGGTGGCCCGATTTTCTGGGTAGCTACACATCGCGTTCATCACCAGCTCTCCGATCATGAGGGCGACCCGCACACGCCGACAGAAGGCGGATGGTGGGCGCATATAGGTTGGATTATGTGCGGTGTCTCGCTGCATGACGAGACGGCGATGCTTGCGCGCTACGCTCCCGATCTGGCCCGCGACAAATTCCATGTCTGGCTCAGCAAATATCACTGGGTGCCGATGGTCGTCGTCGGCCTTGCTCTCTTTGCTATCGGCGGATGGTCCTGCCTCATGTGGGGAATCTTCCTGCGCGTCACCCTCGGCCTGCACACCACCTGGCTGGTCAACTCGGCAACCCATATGTGGGGATCGCGCCGCTTTGAAACACGCGATCACTCGCGCAACAGCTGGTGGGTCGCTCTGCTCACGGGGGGCGAAGGATGGCATAACAATCATCATGCGCATCCAGTCTCCGCGCGCCACGGCCTCGCATGGTACGAGTTCGACCAGAATTACCTCGGCATTCTGCTCCTCAAGAAGCTCGGCCTGGCCTGGGATATCAAGATAGCCCAGTTCGACCCCAAGAACCCCAAGCCCGCCGGCGTAGCCTGAATTCCCTGCCCCCATATACCACTCGGTGCCCCATTCAAAGCCTGCAATTGGCTTTGAGTGGGCGCGCGCAATCCCAGCTCTCTGTGCTCTGAGCCCTGAGCTCTGTAAACTTCCATCAGCCCCTCGTCATGAGAATCAGCGGACGAAAGCGGAACGTAGTGCTCTTCATCGTGCTTGGCGCATGCATGCTGGGGGTCGCCATTACGCTCAACGTCGGCTGGATCATCCTCAACTGGCGTCGCCTTATCCCGCTCGTCATCGGCATTCCCTTCTTCGCGCTGCTCATCGCCGGCGTCGTTCTCAACACCATCTTCCTGGTGCGCGAGGTGCGCCGCAACGAACGGCACGACAGCTTTCTGAACGCGGTAACGCATGAGCTGAAGACGCCGATCACCTCCATCCGCCTGTATCTCGAAACGCTGCAGCGGCGCGAAATGCCTGAAGAAAAGCGCCGCGAATTTTACGGCATCATGCTCCGGGACAGCGAATGGCTGCTGGCCACCGTCGAGCAGGTCCTGAAGGCCGGCGAGCTTGGACAACGGACACAAAACCAGGTGAGGGTGCCCGTGGATATGCGTGCTCTGGTGATCGAGTGCATCGACCGGACGCGGGTACGCCATCACCTGGATGCGCAGGCGATTGTTTTCCGGGAGGCCGAATTCACAATGCCTATGATGGTGCGCGGCAATCGTGAGGAGTTGCAAAGCATCGTGCTCAACCTGTTGGATAACGCGGTGAAGTATTCTCAAAAAACAGTCGAAATAAAGGTGAGTCTGTTGATCGAAGATGAAGCCTGGATTGTGCTCAGTGTTACCGACCGTGGAATTGGCATCGCCCCCGCGCAGTTGAAGCGGATCTTCAAGCGCTTTTATCGGGTACCCGCACGCAGCGTACTTAAGACCAAAGGCACGGGGTTGGGATTGTTCATTGTTCGCAGCATTGCGCGCCAGCATGGCGGTGATGCCTTTGCAGAAAGCCCCGGAGAAGGCCGAGGCACAACAGTGAGCGTGCAGCTTCCGCGTTTGCTGAGGCCGGCAGCAAAAGAACTTGAGCAGGCAACACAATGAGCACTCCGGCGCGTATTTTGATTGTTGAAGACGAGGAACACCTCGCCCAGGGACTGCTGTTCAATCTACAGGCCGAGGGATACGAAGCGGCCGTCGAGGGGGATGGTGAATCTGCCCTGGCGCGTCTTGCGGGCGAATCTTTCGATGCAGTGCTGCTCGACGTGATGCTGCCCGGCAAGAACGGCTTTGAAGTCGTCTCCACGCTGCGTGCCGAACAGAATTTTGTGCCGGTGCTGATGCTGACTGCGCGCGGTCGAGCCGAAGATGTGCTGCAGGGCTTTGCAGCAGGAGCAGACGATTACCTGCCAAAACCCTTCGATCTCTCGATCCTCCTGGCCCGGTTGAACGGATTATTGCGTCGATTGAAATGGCATCAGCCGGCGGAGGAAAGCCCTGCCGCGAAGGAAGACAGCTCCAGATTTGAGTTTGCCGGACGCAGGATCGACTTTGAAGCACTGGAGCTCACGGCGATGGGACGGACCATTCGGCTCACATTGATGGAGGTAGATCTGCTGCGCTATCTGGTGCGCAATCAGGGACGAATTATCTCCCGCAAAGAACTGCTGGAGCAGGTCTGGCGTGTGCATGAAGACACCGACACGCGTGCGATCGACAATTTCATCGTCCGGCTGCGCCGATACATCGAGGATGAGCCCTCGGAGCCGCGATATCTGAAGACCGTGCGGGGTGTGGGATACCGCTTCCTTGCATCGGGTGGTTGACACGCTGCAGTCTGCATCGATTCCCGTGCAGGAGCATCGATAAATATAGGGATAATTGTGAACAAGATCACTTTGAAGATTGACGGCATGCACTGCGATGCTTGTGTTCGCCGCGTAGGCCGGGCATTGCAGGGCGTTCTGGGAACTGTCGTGGAAGAAGTTCGTATCGGCACGGCTCGCGTGCAATCCGAAGACATCGCGCCATTGCTGGCGGTGCTCGCCAGGGCTGGGTATACCGCACACACGGAGCAACGGTGACCGGAGACGCTCCACAGGCCGTAACGCTTGACGTCGAAGGAATGACCTGTGCCGCATGTCAGGTTCACGTCGAGAAGGCGCTGCGTGAAACCGAAGGCGTGACAGAAGCGAGTGTAAATCTGATGTCGCACTCGGCACGCATCGTTTACCAGCCGGCTGTTACTGAGGTTAAGTCTCTCGTGGAGGCGGTCCGCGAGGCAGGTTACGACGCTTCCCTGCCCGCCCGGCAATCCCACGAACACGACCACGCTGGTCCTGAGCGGGAGGGTCCACTTCGGGTACGCGCCATTCTGACCATTGCCGCAGGTGCGGTGGCCATGGTGATCTCCATGCCGCTCATGCATGGCTCGCCAAACGTTTTCGATCGCCTGCTCATGCAGGCCCTGCCGTCTCTTTACCGCATCCCCGCGCCGGTGCTCCAGTATGCGATGTTGATAATGACCGCCGTCGCCATGTTCTGGGCGGGCGGAGCGATCTATCGACAAGCCTGGCAGGCTGCCCTGCACCGCACAACCAACATGAACACACTGGTCGCTCTGGGTACGGGGGCTGCGTTCCTGTATTCAACGGCGGCGACGTTCTTTCCCGATTTCTTCATACGGCACGGCTTGCATCCGGACGTCTATTTCGAGTCGGTGCTTCTGATTCTCGGCTTCCTTCTGCTGGGCAATTGGCTCGATGCGCGGGCGAAACGCCGGACACTCGACGCATTGCACTCTTTTGCCAGATTGCAACCGCAGACTGCCCATGTCTTACGCAACGGCGTCGAAGTTGACGCTTCCATCGCATCCCTCGTCCCGGACGAGATCGTCGTTGTCCGCCCCGGAGAGCGCATTCCCGTCGATGGAATCGTCGTCTCCGGCACCAGCAGCGTAGACGAGTCGCTGATCACGGGTGAGTCCGTCCCCGTGGCGCGCACTGTTGGCGATCGCATCATCGGCGGCTCATTGAACTATGACGGAGTGCTCGAGTACCATGCCACCTCGATCGGCGCCGACAGCGTACTCGGTCAGATGCTGCGGCTGATGGAAGAGGCGCAATCGTCGAAGGCTCCCATGCAGCAGCTTGCGGATCGCGTCAGCGGCATCTTCGTTCCTGTCGTGCTTGCGTTGGCGGCAATCACTTTCGCGATCTGGACACTCTCTGATCCCGCTGGCGGAATGAGCCGGGCCTTTGCCATCGCAATTACCGTACTGGTGATTGCATGTCCCTGCGCAATGGGGCTCGCCGTGCCCGCAGCTCTCACCGTCTCAATCGGACGCGCCGCTCAACTGGGCATTCTCTTCAAGGGCGGCGAAAGCGTCGAACGCCTCGCCCGTGTGAATACCATCGTTCTCGACAAAACCGGCACGCTGACCGAAGGCAAGCCTCGCATCACTGCGATGCATACCACCGGTATCACCGAACAAGAACTGATCACACTCGCCGCTTCCGTCGAACAGCGCTCCGAGCATCCCCTCGCCCGCGCCGTCACCGAATACGCAGCCTCCCGAGGGATTGCCGTGCCTCCGGCGAGCAACGTCCAGGCCATTCCTGGCAAGGGCGTGACCGGAAGCGTCGATGGCCGCGTAATCTCCGCGGGAAATCGCGCGCTGCTGGATGAACTACACATTGCGCCCCCCGTCGATGCATCGTCGTCCGGGGCAACCCTCCTCTACGTCGCAGTCGACGGACACCTCGCCGGCTGGTTCTCAGCCGAGGACACTCTTCGTCCCGGCGCAGCAGCTGCCGTCGCGGCTCTCCGGAGAATGGGCCTGCGCATAGCCATGCTCACCGGAGACAGCCGCGCTGCCGCAGCCCAGATTGCACGCGCCGCCGGAATCGACGACGTGCATGCCGAGCTGTTGCCCGACGACAAGCTGGCCAGGATTCGCTCCCTCCAGGCTGACGGCCTCTCGGTAGCAATGGTAGGCGACGGAATCAACGACGCCGCCGCTTTAGCCCAGGCCGACGCCGGTCTGGCCATCGGCACCGGAACCGACCTCGCCCGGGAAGCTGGCGACGCAATCCTGTTACGCGGTGACCCCGCTCAGATCGTGACGGCGCTCACTCTCGCCCGTCATACCCTGCGTGTAATGCGTCAGAACCTGGGCTGGGCTCTCGGCTACAACCTGCTCGGCATTCCCATTGCCGCGGGTGTGCTCTATCCGTTCACCGGACTGCTCCTCAGCCCGGCGATTGCCGCTGCTGCGATGGCTCTCAGTTCCGTGAGCGTGCTCGCGAATAGTCTCCGTCTAAAGAGGTTCGC
>DATAQX010000491.1:0-4421 GCA_036264455.1 Silvibacterium sp.
TTCGGCGGACGAAGACGTTCGGCCATCTTGTGCATGACCTCGTCGTTGACGGTTCGTTCACGGCGGCGGTTACGCTCCAGGCAGATTTCAAGCGGCACATCGAAGAAAACGGCCTGCACATCATAGCCGAAGCTCTTCGCCATCTTGATCCACTGGCGGCGTTCGTGGGGCGACAGGTTGGTCGCATCCACGTAGTTCCACGGCATCTTGGCGATCAGGCGCGCACGCAGCAGCGAACGCAGGGTCGAAAACACGAGCCCCTGATAGCGCTGCTCAGTGATGTCATCGAACAGGATGCTCCGCAGCATGTCCGATGACAGCGGTGTGACGCCGCGCCGCTTGAACCAGGTCGTCTTGCCCGATCCCGGCAAGCCGATGGTGAGCACAACGAAACCTTTCGGCCCGTGAGGCTGGCCGGCAGTTTGTGGTTCCGGCGGTGGAGTCGAAGGCAGCTCCGGCTGAGTTTCCACTTCCAGCTTGCCTGCCTCCTCCGGAGCACCAACCGCAGCGGTGATCTCGGGTGAAAGTTGTGGAGCTTCTGCGGCAGGCGTGGTTTCGACTGTTGTTGCAGGCTCCTGGGTTATGCTGCCAACCTGCGATGTGGGTGCTTCGGCAGTTGCAGCTTCATAAGAAGGGCGCAGAGGAGCCGGCTGGTTCACGGGTATTTCCTGGCCGATCTTTCCTGTGGATTCCGAATCGTTCGGTCCACGCTTGGGACGTCGTCTCATTTTTTCGCGCATCCATTCGCGCATAACTCAGGATGTAACACAGACAAGAGCGAGCCGCAATGTGCACAGCTTCATTGGAACCAGTCTGAGTACGAGAAAGTTCATCCGGCAGGCGCGGGATAAACTTAAATTCGCGTAATAGAAAAATCTTATGCAGCGGTATTGACTACAGTGCTAGCATCGCTAAATGGGGGTTGTGGGCTTCTGGCCGCTCGCGGCCGATCTTCCCAAAAAAGCGAGACTCCACAAAAGATTCAAGAACACACAAAGGAGAAAGAGTTTCCATGGCTGTAAAGGTTGGAATCAATGGCTTCGGCCGCATCGGACGGAATGTTTTTCGCGCAGCACTGGGCAATCCCGAGATTGATATCGTCGCCGTCAATGATCTTACGAGCCCCGCGACGCTCGCACATCTGCTCAAGTACGATTCGATTCTTGGCAACCTGAAGAATGAGATTTCCTCCACCAGCGATTCGATTACCGTTGATGGCAAGACAATCAAGGTTTTCGCGGAACGCGATCCTGCCAAGCTGGACTGGAATTCGACAGGAGCGCAGATAGTCGTTGAATCGACCGGCATCTTTACCGATGCAACCAAGGCTAAGGCGCACCTCCAGGGCTCGGTGAAGAAGGTCATCATTTCCGCCCCTGCCACCAACGAGGACATCACGGTCGTGCTCGGCGTGAACGAGTCGAAGTATGATCCGGCGAAGCACAACATCATCTCGAATGCCTCCTGCACGACGAACTGTCTTGCGCCTGTCGTGAAGGTGCTGCATGAAGAATTCGGCATCGTCTCGGGCATCATGACGACCATCCACAGCTACACCAACGACCAGGTGATTCTCGATTTCCCGCACAAGGACCTGCGTCGCGCCCGCGCTGCTGCGATCAACATGATTCCCAGCTCCACCGGCGCTGCGAAGGCTCTCAAGCTGGTAATTCCGGAGATGGCGGGCAAGCTCGACGGCTTTGCCATTCGTGTTCCAACCCCCAATGTTTCCGTGGTCGACCTGACATTCACAGCAGAGAAGCCGGTGACCGTCGATACCGTAAACGCTGCGCTCAAGAAGGCGGCAGATGGCGCTCTGAAGGGCATTCTCGGCTATGAAACCGACCAACTTGTATCGAGCGACTTTAAGGGCGACGCGCGCTCATCGATCGTAGACTCGCCGCTGACCAAGGTCGTGGGCAGCTCCGTGAAGGTCATCAGCTGGTATGACAACGAGTGGGGCTACTCGTGTCGCGTGCGCGACCTGGTGCTCCTGCTGGCTCAAAAGGGCCTGTAAAAGGCACCGCTGCAGAACAGATCACGCGTGGGTTTCGTTCGGGCCAGACGGTCTCCAACCGAACCCCGCGCGCTTCTTCCAGGATTTGCCAAATTGTTGCGCGGAGCACCCCGGCTATGCGTCAAAATATTTCTGGAACGTCACCATTCGAACCCATCATCGGATTCTCACGCGCGGTGCGCGTAGGCAATACGGTTCACGTCTCCGGCACCGGACCGGTAGGCGCCGATGAAGCTGACGCGGCAACGCAAACCCGGCATACACTGGAGATTATCCGCACGGCGCTCGAAAAGGCAGGAGCCCGGATGGACGACGTTGTCCGTACGCGGATGTACCTGACGCATGTGGAGGACTGGGAAGCCGTCGGCCGCGCGCATGGTGAATTCTTTGGCGCAAGCCGCCCGGCAGCGACTATGGTTGTCGTCGCTCAGTTACTCAACCCCGCATGGCGCGTGGAAATCGAGGCCGATGCGGTCATCAGTGATCAAAACTGAGCAGCAGGAAAGCTAACGGGAAATCATGACAAAATTATCGATTCGCGATCTCGACCTTGCGCATAAACACGTCTTCATGCGCGTGGACTTCAACGTACCGCTCAGCGACGATGGAACCGAGATTACGGATGACACGCGCATCCGCGAAACTCTGCCTACACTCGAATATGCGCTGCGGCATAAGGCAAAACTCATCCTGGCGTCGCATCTGGGACGGCCCAAGGGAAAACCCAGTCCGAAATACAGCCTGCGACCCCTTGTAGACCGGCTACGGATGCTTCTCGATCACCACCTGGGCGAGCAGGTGAACGTGGCGTTTTCTCCCAATTGTGTGGGCGAGCTGGCTACGGAGCTTTCGCGCCAACTGGAGTCGGGTCAGGTTCTCCTCCTTGAAAATCTTCGCTTCCACGCCGAAGAGGAAGCGAATGACCCGAAGTTCGCCACAGAGCTTGCGTCGCTCTGCGAGATCTACGTCAATGACGCCTTTGGCAGCGCGCATCGCGCTCACGCATCGACCGAGGGCATCACACACTTCGTAAAGAAGTCTGCCGCAGGACTGCTCATGGAAAAAGAGCTGACCTATATGAGCAAGGCTCTCGATGAGCCTGCCAAGCCCTTTGTGGCAATACTGGGCGGGGCCAAGGTATCGGACAAAATCGAGGTCATCGATCACCTGCTCTCGAAGGTTGACGCAATTTTGATTGGCGGAGGAATGGCATACACATTCCTGAAAGCGAAAGGGCAGGACACAGGCAAGTCGCTGCTTGAGGCCGACAAGATCGACGTTGCAAAGCAGGCGCTGGCAAAGGCTGAGGCGAAGGGCGTGCGCTTCCTGCTGCCGGTCGATCACGTGCTGGCCGACAAGTTCGCTGCAGACGCCAAAACGCAGATCTTCGAAGGCGACGGGCCATTTCCCCCAGAGTGGATGGGCCTCGACATCGGGCCCAAAACAGTCGAATTGTTCACGAAGGAGATTGACGACGCGTCAACCATCGTATGGAACGGTCCGATGGGCGTCTTCGAAATGCCCGCCTTTGCTGTCGGCACGACCAAGATCGCAAAGGCCGTAGCTGCGAATCAGGATGCGGTCTCAATTGTAGGCGGAGGCGATTCGGTATCAGCGGTAAAGAAGGCTGGGGTGGCGGACAGGATCACGCATATCTCGACGGGCGGCGGCGCAAGCCTGGAATTTTTAGAAGGAAAGAAGCTTCCGGGTGTTGAGGCGCTGACGAATAAGTAAATGTAAAGGCGCGGAGAAACCGCTAAGCCCGTTTACGCCTTATTGGCTTCTCCTGCGCCATCCGTTCAGCTAGAAACATCTTCATTAGGGATTGATAGGGTACATCCCGCTGATTTGCAAGAATCTTGAGATCCTCGACCATCGCCATCGGCAACCGAATGGAAATTGTCCGCAACGTTGGCTTCAGGTTTGGGAATTTGACGCGTTTCGCCTTCGACCAATCAAGATATTCCGTCGTATCAGCCTTCGACCAGAATTCGAACTCCTCGTCCTCATTTTGAAACTCAGGAATTTTCTTTTTCATATCGCCTGTATGCCTCAGCTCTCTGCGGCTCAAGTCTCGAGCAGAAATGACTCTGATCAGATCCTTTCGGACGGTAACGACGACTACCAATCTACGTCCATCACGAGTCTCGCCGATAACCTGATATCGCTTTTCCGACCGCGAGTGTCCGATGTCCACATGTAATAACCTCGGCTCATGAAAGAAGACATCTTCGGCCTCTTCCGGCGTTACTCGATGACGAGTCCAGTTCTTAGTCGTGTTCCATTCATCCCAATCGAAGCCAACACAGTGCTCGGTGGGATCGCTTGAACTACGCCTTATCATGGTTAGTATATATCAGATATATACACTTCCCGCTCCATTACGGCAGTACTGCAACGCACA
>DATAQX010000529.1:0-3921 GCA_036264455.1 Silvibacterium sp.
GACGAACTTTTCGGTGGCGTTGATATCATCATGCCGACAACCGAATGAACGATCTGCCCGGAAGCCGAAGCCTTTTGCGTCTGAAATTCGTCTGGATGGTTGCTCTTCTTGCCGCTGCCGTCGCCGAACTGCCGGCGGCTGGGCAGGACCTTGAACCGCGCGCTTATTCCGCATCTCCGGTTGGCACCACATTTCTACAGACCGCATTTGGCGGATCGACTGGCAGTGTCGTCTTCGATCCCACCATTCCCATCACCAATGTTCATGCCAGCCTCTACAATCCCGCCGTCGCGGTCAGTCACAGCTTTGGCGTGCTGGGACGGCAAGCCCTCTTCAGCGCGGGGCTTCCCTATGTCTGGGGAAATGTAACCGGAGATGTCGGCGCGCAGAGTGGCAAAATCTATCGCTCAGGACTTGCTGACATGCGGTTACGGTTTTCCATCAACCTGCGCGGGTCGCCGGCCATGTCTCCAGCCGAATTCGCGCATGCTCGCCGTGAGTCCATCGTCGGCGCCAGTGTCACCGTGCAGGCGCCCTCCGGCCAGTATGGAAGCACCAAGCTCATCAACATCGGATCCAACCGCTGGGCCTTCAAACCTGAGATAGGCTTCTCTTATCCGGTCAAGAGATTCTTCCTCGACGCCTATGCAGGTGCGTGGTTCTTCACGGCGAACGATGCTTTCTATCCCGGCACTGTGCAACGATCGCAGGAACCCCTGACCGCCCTCCAGGCCCACGTCAGCTATAACATACGCCGCGGGCTCTGGGCGGCATTCGACTCCACCTGGTACGGCGGCGGAGCCGTCAGCACGAACGGCGGCCCAGAAACTTCACGTCAAAGTAATAGCCGCCTGGGCGGGACGCTGTCTCTGCCCATAACCCGACGCCAGTCCATCAAAGTTGCATACAGCTCGGGCGTTACAGCCACTCTCGGGGCCAAATTCAATTCCTGGACGGTAAGCTGGCAGCGTATCTGGTTTCGCTGATGCGGCGCGGCGGGGGGGAAGTTCGATAGAAATTCCTGCTCGCCGGACGCGGGGCGGGATTGGTACTATGCTCCCCCAGGAAGGAGATAGGCCATGCCCGTATATGTAAAAATGCAGAACAGCCATGAAGTTGCAGTTGTACCGGATGGGGTGAGCGCTCAGGAAGAGGCTGGCAGCCTGAAGGTCTTCGACGCCAAAGGCAATCTGGTGGGTAGATTTAATAAAGTTGAGGAGTGGTATGTGGGACAGGCCCGGCCGCTGAAAGAATAACGCTGAAGGGCAGAGCGAGTTTATTCTGGCTCAGGTTGAATTTGCTTAGAATGATGGTGCGCCCAGAGAGATTCGAACTCCCGACCTATTGATTCGTAGTCAATCGCTCTATCCAGCTGAGCTATGGGCGCACTCGATGAAAAGTGACTGCGAACTCTTCTAAAGATATCAAGTTACGCGTCGATTCGCAAACCAAAACCTCTGAATTTCTGAAGAAGAATGCGTGGCGCGCAGCCTGAAGAGCCGCGAGAAAAGTACTCAATGTATACTGCGCCTGTCGACGCCTGTAGTTCGCGCAAACACTCTGCGGGAGAAGCAAACGGCTCATGCCGACAACAACAACCGGATCATGGAAGACTCGCCTCTACGATGCCTATATCTCAAGCGGTCAGGCAGGGCAGCAGGGTGAATCGATAAAGCCGGAAGACCTGTTTCGCCCACGTGAGGCTTATATCGGCCATCTCATTGCCCGCTATCTCCCGCAGGCGCGTAATTCGCGCATCGTCGACCTCGGCTGCGGGCATGGTGCATTCCTGTACTTTCTCGCTCGCTCCGGATACACCGACATAGCCGGGGTCGATACATCGCCTGAGCAAATCGATCTCGCCCATCGCCTGGGCATTCCACAGGCTGAACTGGGTGATGTTGCTGACTTCCTTGCCCGCCGTGAAGATGGGTCTGTGGACGCCGTGCTGCTCATGGATGTTATCGAGCACCTGACGCGCCAGGAACTCTTCGACCTGCTGGACTCGGTTTATCGCGTGCTCGCACCGGGCGGCGTCTGTCTTGTCCACACTCCCAACGCCGAGGGCCTCTATGGAATGCGCATTCGCTATGGCGACTTTACGCACGAATCTGCCTTCACCGCTAAATCGGCGAACCAGATCTTTCGCACTATCGGGTTTCGGACTGTCGAAGCATATGAAGATAAGCCCATCATTCATGGAGTAAAGAGCGTTGTGCGCCGCGTTTTGTGGGACGGGCTCACCCTCTTCGACAGGCTGCGGATGCTTGCGGAAACTGGCTCGGGCGGCGCGATTCTTTCGCAGAACTTTCTCGTCCGCGCGACAAAATAGAGCTACGCGGTTGGCACTGGTGCGGCTGCTGGCGTCTCAACTACAGGCTGCGGGGGGATCAACGAAAGCTCTTCGACAATGTCCACCCCGGCGCGTCGCAGCAATTCGCAGACGATCGGCTTGTTCAGCCGGGTTGCGTCGTATTCCACGCGAATGGTCTGCCCTTTGGAGTCCATCCGTACGCGTCGAATCCCATACACTTCGCGCATCTTACCCAGCGCGAACATCGCGGCTTCAGTGGGATGCTGCTCGTAGCGGTAGAGTACCTCTAGCTGCGTCATGCTGTGATAATACAGCGCTCAGAGGTGGCGCAGATAGTTTTCAATCTCCGGGCTTGTCCAGTCCTGCGCGCCGATAAATTTGCGCCGGATTCGGCCCCGAGGATCGATGATGTAGGTTTCCGGCGGCCGCGTGGTTCCGAAAGCGAGGTTCGACTTTTGCGTATCGTCGCGCACCAGCACCATATTGTTTAAGTGATTGTCGGCTACATATTGGCGATACGCCGCATCATCCGTGTCGAAGCTCACCGCCAGCACCACTACATTCGGAATCTGCTGCTGTAACTGCATTAGGGAAGGGAATTCCTCCAGGCATGGAGGGCACCAGGACGCCCAGAAGTTCAGTACCACGGTCTTTCCGCGATAGCGGTCAAGGCTGACGGTCTGACCCTGGTCACGGATGGTAAAGTCTGGAGCAATCATCCCTACCTGTGCCGGATGATCGCCGCGATCGCAACCCGTTCCGGCTGCGGCGACAGCCGACAAAACGAGCAGGGCGATAAGGCTCGTCCACCTGGTCCGACGGAATCCGTTATTGAAGCAACTCACTTTCCTATAATAAAAGACCACTGTGGACTCCGCTCCTGATCCAGACACCTCGCTCAAACTCTCCGTCATCATCCCGGCTCGTAACGAGGAGGATTGCCTTGGCGACTGCCTTCGCTCACTCGTCAGCCAGTCGGAAGAGACCTGGCAACTCGGCCGCGACTGGGAGATCCTCGTGGTCGACGACCAGTCGACCGACCAGACGTATTCCATCGCAGCCGGCTTTGCCGGCGTGACCGTGATGCAGGCTCCGTCATTGCCAAAAGGCTGGACAGGCAAGGCCAATGCCATCTGGGCAGGCGCACAAGCCGCGCGGGGCGAGTGGCTGCTCTTTACCGATGCCGATACCGTCCACGAGCCCGGCCACCTGAGCCCGGCTATTGTGGAGGCCGAGCGTCATAACGTGGCGATGCTGTCGTACTCGCCCAGACAGATCGTTACCGGCTTTTGGCAGCGCGCCCTCATGCCGCTTGTCTTCAGCGAACTCTCGGTTACCTACCCGCCTGGCAAAGTCTCCGATCCGGAAACGCATCTTGCCGCGGCTAATGGCCAGTTTCTTCTTATCCGGCGCGATGCTTATTTCCGCATTGGCGGACATGAAGCGGTGAAAGATGCTGTTCTCGAAGACGTAGAACTGGCCAATATTGTCAAACGCCGCAAGCTCGGCCTGCGCTTTCGCTACGCTCCCGAGGCGGTTTCGACGCGCATGTACCGCAGCCTTGGAGCCATGTTCGAGGGCTGGACCAAAAACCTGGCGCTGCTCTT
>DATAQX010000553.1:0-3687 GCA_036264455.1 Silvibacterium sp.
CTTCGCCGCGTTCTGCAGCTCTTCCGTCGTATAGTGCTCTGCGAGCAGCCCGCTCGCGATCAGCGTTCGCTTCAGCCCCAGTGCCGCCGAATGTACCAGCCTGCCGATCACCATAGCCGTACGTGACGCCACGGTTGGGCCGCTGTTGGGCACAAGACTCGTATCCACCGGAGCAATGTCGACCGCGTCGTACTCAATGCCCAGAGCCTCCGCGGCCACCTGGCAAAGAATGGTATTTGTCCCCTGTCCAAACTCCGTGCTCGAGACCAGGACACGAATGCGTCCCTCCGCAGTGGCATCCACGCCCACCAGCGAATTCAGATAGCGCTCACCCGAGCCTGTAAATCCCGCGCCGTGGAGGAAGACCGAAAAGCCTATTCCATGCTTGCGGAGGCTGCCGGCGTTCTCGCGATCGAAGCGCGATTTCTTCTCGTAGTAGCCGGCGTGATCGAGCGCCCTCTCCATCCAGCCTTCAAGATCGATCTGCTGCCGAATCTCCTGCCCGGTACTGGTTGTCTCGCCCGTACGCAGCAGGTTCCTGCGCCGAAACTCTTCCGGAGTCAGCCCCACCGCCTTCGCCACGCGGTCCATGTGGCGCTCCGTCGCAAACAGACTCTGCGGCGCACCGAATCCGCGAAACGCCCCGTGTGGCGGCGTGTTGGTCGCGTAGGCCTTCGACCGCACGCGGATATTCGGCCAGAAGTAGGCGCCGCCCGAGTGAATGGTGCCGCGCGAGAGCACAGTCGGCGAGAGCGTCGAGTATGCTCCGCCATCGAGCACGAATTCGATATCCGCAGCGAGTAATTTGCCGTCTTTTGTCACCGCCGTCCGATGCCGCGCACGCGAAGGATGCCGCTTGGTCGTGGCGGCCATGTCCTCCATGCGGTCGTAGATGATCTTTACCGGCCGCCCTGACTTCATCGCCAGCAGCGTAGCGTGCGCACCGATCATCGACGGGAAATCTTCCTTGCCGCCGAAGGCCCCGCCCGTCTCCACCTGAATAACGCGCACTTTGTCCTCAGCGAGTCCGGTCACACCCAGCAGCGATTTGTGAACATAGAACGGGCACTGCAGCGATCCCCAGACGGTAACACCGTCCTGCTCGTTGTGGAGGGCGATCGCGCCATTGTTCTCGATGTAGAGCTGCTCCTGCGCCCCAGTCGTGTACTCGCCTTCGACGATGAGGATGTCCGGCTGCGCGAAGGCCGAATCCACATCGCCCTTTTCCATCAGGTATGACTTGAAGACATTGTCCTCGCCCCAGATGATCGTCTGCTGCAACTCACTTCCCTCGATCGAGTGAACCGACGGTAATTCTTCGTACTCAATTCGCACTGCGGCGACGGCCAGCGGCAACAAGTGCCGGTCGGCGTGCGCCAGCAGCACAATCGCCTCCTGGGGGTGGTTCACAAACCCGTCTGCCAGACACGGCCAGTCGTTATTGATCAGCGCGATGCAGTTCTTGCCGGGAATATCTTTCGCCGTGACAATGGTGAACTCATTCCAGGGAATGCCCGGACCAAATTCGATGTTGAGTACGCGTCCGCGCGGAATAGCGCTGCGCACCGTCGCGCCGAAGATCATTCCGGGAAGTGTGAGATCGTCGATATAGCGCGCCGCGCCGCACACCTTCGCAATTCCCTCCTTGCGAAAGACCGGTTTGCCTACGATGCGCTCCTTCTGCAAATCCTCTCCTTTGCGTTTCTTCGCGAGAGTCGTTGGAAACAACGATGAAGCTTTTCCCTGGCCCCGGAGAAGCTCCCGGTGGCCGCCCTGCATAGCTTCAAGGAAATTGACTCATCATACTACGGAGCTCGATCTGCGGAGATTGACTGCGAAGGCAGCTCTCAAACCTCCATGCCGAAGGGCCGCTCCGCGAAGATGCCCTCTGTAAACACAGGCTTGCCGCGCACATAAGTTGCGACCACCCTGCCGTGTAATCGCTCGCCAACGTAAGGCGATATGCGATGCCGTGTATGCAGCATCTCGGGAGTGATCTCTGTCTCCGCTTCAGGATCAAACACCACCAGATCCGCATCGTAACCCGCGGCGAGGGCTCCCTTGCGCCCGGCAAGCTGCGCCAGTTCAGCAGGCCTTTGCGCCATTAGCCGTGCCAGATCGCTTAATGCGAAGCCGCGCGTATGCATACCCGTCCACATCACGGGCAGGGCAACGGAGAGGCTGGCGATCCCGCCCCAGGAGCGATCGAAACGGCCTTCTTCCTGACGCTTCCACTCCGGTGGACACGGCGAATGGTCAGTGACCACCAGATCGATATCTCCGTCTCTCAATGCATCCCACAATCCCTCGCGATTGTCCCGGCTGCGAATCGGTGGAGCGCACTTATGCAGCGTGCTGCCGTCCGGAATTTCTTCCGCCGCGAAGTGCAGGTAGTGCGGACAGGTCTCCGCCGTCACCGGCAGCCCTTCCATCCGTGCCTCACGAAGCTCATTCAGCGCCAGCGCCGTCGCCAGATGCACAATGTGAAGCCGAAACCCGTATCTGCGGCACAAATCCAGCAGAAGGCGAATCGCCGACACCTCCGCCTCATCGGGCCGCGATTGCAGATACGTCTCATACCGACGCCAATCCGCCGTCTGCAGTGCTGCATTCGCCGCGTCGATCGGTCCCGGAAGCTCCGCATGCACCAGCAACGGCAGGTTAGTACGCGCCACATGCGGCACAGCTCTCTCCAGCTGCTCCCGCGTCACCATCTGGAAACCGTCGCAGCCGGGGTAGATCAGAAAGCACTTGAAGCCCTTCACCCCGGCCCGCGCCAGCGGCTCGACATCAAGCGCGTTGTCGCCCGCAACACCGCCCCACGCCGCCCAATCCACAAAGCATTTGCCCTTCGCCGCCTCACGCTTGGCTTCAAGAGCAGGAACCGTAGTCGTCTCGGGCAGGCAGTTCAGGGGCATATCGACCAGCGTTGTGTAGCCGCCCGCCGCCGCCGCACGCGTCGCAGTCCAGAAGCCCTCCCATTCCGCGCGGCCCGGCTCGTTGATGTGGACGTGGCTATCCACGAGTCCCGGCAGAATTGCCAGCTCTCCAAAATCGCGCGTCGTATATCGCGACGGAACTTCGTCCGGCGCAGTCAACCCGCGAATCCTACCCTCATCTTCGAGTACCGCTGCGGCACGAATGCCTTCCGGCGTCACCGCGCGCTGTGAAACAAAGGCCTGTGCCATACTGTCCATAATTCCGCCGCGGAGCTTAAGAGAGCAAGCACAAATGCCGCTCGATCCCAATCCTTTCTTCATGCACCGAGCCATTGAGCTGGCAACCGAGAACGTCCGCTCCGGCGCCGGAGGCCCGTTTGCCGCGGTGATCGTGAAGAATGGAGAGGTCGTCGGCGAAGGCGCGAACAGCGTAACCACCACCAATGACCCCACGGCCCACGGCGAGATCAACGCGATTCGCAAAGCCTGCCAGGTGCTGGGCAGCTTTTCGCTCAAGGGCTGCGAAATGTACACCAGCTGCGAGCCCTGCCCCATGTGTCTGGCCGCCATCTACTGGGCGCGGATCGATGCTGTCTACTTTGGAAGCGATGCCGGCGACGCGGCTCGCGCCGGTTTTGACGATTCCTTCCTTTACCAGGAATTCAAGCTCCATCGCGACGCCCGCGCCCTTCCCACACAGCAGATCCTTTCCGAGAGGGCATGGGAAAGCTTCCAGACCTGGCTGGAT
>DATAQX010000561.1:0-6728 GCA_036264455.1 Silvibacterium sp.
CGTGGAACTTTATCCGGAGGTGAGCTTGCCGAGTCCTGACCGTGCGCCGGATAAGCGAGAAATGCGAATAAAAGCGCAAACGCCGCCGGAATTCTAAGACCCATCTAAGCCGCCTTTACTAAAGACTCGCCGTTCCGAAGCTGCGAAGCGAGATACAAACCCAAGTACCCGACTCGCCACACAGATGCAACTGCTGGCTAGTCTAAGTGAGCTAGAAGATGCGAAGGGTGCGACCTCCTACGCAGTGAAGCTGAGAGACTTTATCTCGCTTTCAGCCGACGTGATGACCATCATAGGCCCGTTCATACCCCTGTTGACTACCTACATCAATTAGCTCGCCCTCCACGCTCTCCCGTCGTCGTTGTTAGCAGGTGGCAGTTGCTTCTGTTCTCCGAAGATCGAGTCAGCCTGCCGACCGCTGTTGCTAAATTCCGCCATTCCGCTGGATGCGCAACCCCCAGACCTGATATCTGGGACCTTGACGAATCCCTCCAGAGACTCTTTCCTAGATGACGGCGGAAATTCAGCTCAAACATCGGCCCGCACTTGACGTGCCTGCATCTGGGCGTGTCTTATCCGGAACGGGTTGGTTTGTACGTCCTCCGGAGCCCGAAGCTTTTGTTGCTAACTCTAGCAATTTTGCCAGTTGCCCTTCGGATAAGAAGGTCTACACTCACTCCGTAGGGTTGGCAGCACGGTATATCGACCTTTCTTCGGAGGGGACACATCAGTGCAAACTCGTCTCGAATCTCAAGGCAGTCGATCGAACCCAAATCATGCACTTTCCTGTGCGCGGTTGATTCCGCTTCCAAAGCTGGGCGCAAGCATGGCTGTAGGCCTGGCACTTGGTCTCATCGCTCTTCTGCCTGTTGCCTGCGAAAAACCGCCGGAACAAGCCGCGCCGTCCCCTCCCGAAGTCAGGGTCACCGACGTCGTGCAAGCGAACGTCCCCATCTACGTGGAATGGGTTGCGCAGCTTAACGGTCCAATCAACGCCGACATCACCCCTAAAGTGCAGGGTTATCTCCTGACGCAGAATTACCAGAACGGCTTCTTCGTCAAAAAGGGCCAGCTTCTGTTTACGATAGATCCCCGGCCCTTCGTGGCTGCCCTCGATCAGGCCAAGGCGCAGGTCGCCGTAACCCAGGCGAATCTCACCGAAGCGCAAAACAACGTCGCCCGGGATACGCCGCTGGCTGCGCAGAATGCGATTCCGCAGAAGCAGCTCGACACGGACCGGTCGACAGAGCAAGCGAACCAGGCGCAATTAGATGCCGCGAAAGCGCAGATGGTGCAGGCGGAATTGAATCTCGGCTGGACCAACGTGTATTCGCCCATCGACGGCATCGCGGGTATAGCGAATTCCCAGGTCGGCGACCTGGTGGGAACGGCCACCAAGATGACCACCATCTCCCAGGTCAATCCGATCTGGGCATACTTCAACATCCCCGAAAGCGCCTACCTCGCCAACGCGGAGTCAATTAACCGGGCAATCCGTGGAGGGGTCAGGCGCGGGGTGCCGACCAACGTCGAATTCATCCAGGCAAACGGAATCACATACCCGGAGAAGGGCCAAATGATTCTCGTGAATCGCGAGATCGGTTCACAGACAGGCACCATCCAGATTGCCGCCGCGTTCCCCAACAAGGATGCCAGTCTTCGCCCCGGCGGCTTCGGCCGGGTGCGGATTCAGACCGGCGTGAGCCAGAACGCACTGTTGATTCCGCAGCCCGCCGTGATCGAAGTGCAGTCCCAATACCAGGTCATTGTGCTCACGCCTGAAAACAAGGCAGCGATTCGACCTGTCAAGGTGGGAGATCGGGTCGGGCCGAACTGGATCATCACTGAGGGATTAAAGCCAGGCGAGAAGGTTGTGGTCGAAGGCATCCAGAGAGTACAGATGTTTGCCGCGGCTGCGCCGCCGGAGATGGTGAAGGAAGGCATTCCGGTCGTCGTTAAGCCTTACATGCCGGCCCCGGTCGCGGACGGGGGCAACTGACCATGTCGAAATTCTTTATCAATCGCCCCATCGTCGCGATAGTCATCGCCATTCTGATGGTGCTAGCCGGCGGGGTCGCAGTGCTCGAGCTACCTACGGCACAGTTCCCCAATATCGCCGACCCCATGGTCCAGGTGAAGGCCACCTATCCTGGTGCGGACGCCCAGACGATTGCTGAATCTGTTGCAACACCGATTGAGCAGCAGATGTCGGGTGTCAGCGGCATGAATTACATGTACTCCTTGAGCGCGAGTTCCGGCGGAGGCATGACGCTGTACGTTGACTTTGCCCTGGGAAACGATATCAACACCTCCCAGATTCTGGCGCAGATGCGGTCCGGGCAGGCCAATGCGCAACTGCCCGCCGAGGTAAACCAGCAAGGCGTGATCGTCCAGCCGGGGACGACGGCGCCCTTCATGCTCCTCGACCTCTACTCACCAAACGGCACATACGACAGCATTTTCCTGGCCAACTATGCCACCATCAATTTGCAGTACGCGCTCACCCGTATTTCGGGCGTCGGGCAGGTTCAGATATTCGGCGCCGGTCCCTATGCCATGCG
The DNA here is from genome assembly GCA_036264455.1 of Silvibacterium sp. Lineage (GTDB taxonomy): Bacteria > Acidobacteriota > Terriglobia > Terriglobales > Acidobacteriaceae > Silvibacterium. Next base: position 2,562 of record DATAQX010000561.1, read on the forward strand.
CATTTGGGTGAATCCTGACAAGCTGGCAAACCTGGGCGTGACCGTCTCCGACATCTCGAACGCCGTCAAGGCTCAAAATAAGGTCAATCCTGCGGGCCAGGTTGGAGGCGAGCCCGTCCCATCCGGCCAGCAATTCACCTACAACGTGCGAGCTCCAGGCCGCCTGCCCACGCCCGAGGAGTTTGGCGAGATCGTCGTTCGCGCTCAGCCCGACGGGTCGATCCTGCGGCTGAAAGACGTGGCGCGCGTGGAACTCGGATCGCAATACTATTCCTATGTTTCGCGGTTGGGAGTGTCGGGAGAGAATAAGCCCTCTCAGCCCGCTGCCCTCATCGCGCTCTACCTCACTCCTGGCAGCAACGCGCTGCAAACGCGAGCCGCTGTCCTCAAAATGATGGACGAGGCGAAAGGGAGGTTCCCCCAGGGGCTGGATTACATTACCGCGCTCGACACGACACTCGCTGTCAGTGCCGGCATCCACGAAATCTACAAGACACTGGGAGAGGCTCTGCTTCTGGTCATCCTCGTCGTCTACATTTTCCTCCAGGGCTTCAGGGCCACGCTGATTCCGCTGCTCGCCGTTCCTGTCTCCCTGATTGCGACCTTCATGGTCTTTCCCGCGCTTGGGTTCTCCATCAATACCCTGTCACTTTTGGGTATGGTTCTGGCGATTGGGCTGGTCGTCGATGATGCCATCGTCGTCGTGGAGGCGGTCGAACACAATATCGAGCAGGGGCTGAGTCCTCACGACGCGACCATCAAAGCGATGGAGGAAGTCTCGGGACCCGTCATTGCTATTGCCCTCATCCTGGCTGCGGTGTTCGTACCCACGGCCTTCATTCCCGGTATTACTGGCCAGCTTTACAAGCAGTTCGCAATCACCATCGCAATTTCGGTGCTCTTCTCGGCATTCAACGCGCTCACCCTCAGCCCAGCGCTTTCGGCCATGCTGCTGCGTCCCAAGAAGCCGATGCGAGGACCCCTGGGCGCCTTCTTCCGCGGGTTTAACCGTATCTTCGGCCGCGTCACTGACGGGTACGTGAACATTTGCAGGCACCTGTTCCACAAAGCCGCTCTGGCGCTTCTCCTGCTCGCCGCGCTGGCCGTGGGTGCGGGTTACTTTGGTGGACGGCTCCCGAAGAGCTTTCTCCCCGATGAAGATCAGGGATACATCTTTGCCGGCTTGCAACTGCCGAATGCGTCGTCTCTGGAACGCACGTCGGAAGCGGCGCGCGAAGTTGAGAAGATCATGATGGACACACCTGGCGTGCAATACGTCAGCACCGTCAACGGATACAGCTTGTTAAGCGGCGTCAGCGCCACCTACAGTGCATTTTTCTTTATCTCCCTGAAGCCCTGGGAGGAACGCAAGACTCCGGAGGAGAGCTACGAAGGGATCAAAGCCCACCTTCAGCAGGCGCTTTCGAGAGTCCCATCGGGAATCGCATTTTCGTTCCCGCCGCCCGCCATCCCGGGCGTTGGCACCTCAGGAGGCGCGACGTTCATTCTTGAAGACCGGTCGGGCGGCAGCATAGAGTTCCTTGCGAAAAACACGCAGCTGTTTATGGCTGAGGCCCGCAAACGCCCGGAGCTGGCCGGGCTCTTCACAACCGCCCTCTTCGGCGTTCCCCAGGTCGGGGTAAAGGTGGACAACGCCAAGGCCATGACCCAGCAGATCCAGCTGAGCGACCTGTACCAGACGGTGCAGACGTTTATGGGGGGCTCGCTGATTAACTTCTTCAACCGCTTCGGCCTGCAATGGCAGGTATACGTCCAGGCCGATGGCGACTTCCGAACCAGGGCAGAGAACCTGGGCAAGTTCTACGTCAGGAACGCATCGGGTAGCATGGTTCCCTTAAGTACGCTAACCACCACGTATGCGCGCAGTGGTACTGAGTTTGTCATGCGCTATAACCTCTTCAACTGCGTGCAGATTAATGCCGCCGCAGCGCCCGGCTACAGCTCCGCTCAGGTCATGGCTGCATTGGAAGACGTCTTCCACAAGACGATGCCCGGCCAGATGGGCTTCGACTACTCCGGTATGTCTTACCAGGAGCAAAAGGCGGCGCAAGGCGTCTCGCCCGCTGTTATTTTTGGCATGGCCTTGTTTGTGGTTTTTCTCATCATGGCCGCGCAATATGAGAGCTGGACGTTGCCCTTCAGCGTATTGCTGGGACTTCCCATTGCCGTCTTTGGCGCGTTCTTGACGCTCTACCTTCGCCGCTTCGACAACAATGTGTATGCCCAGATCGGAATGGTCATGCTGATTGGACTTTCGTCCAAGAATGCCATTCTCATCGTGGAATTTGCCAAGCTTGAGTATGACAAGGGCCAGCCGCTCGTCGACGCAACCCTGACCGGCGCCAGGGTGAGACTGCGGCCAATTCTGATGACTGCTTTTGCCTTCATTCTCGGCTGCGTGCCCTTGTGGCGGGCATTCGGAGCAGGCGCTATTTCGCGCCAGGTGCTGGGAACGACGGTCATTGGCGGCATGCTCGCCTCCACGGTCATCGCGATTTTCTTTGTTCCGGTTTCCTTTGGTGTTGTGGAACGATTCGGGAATTTGTTTAAGAAGGAGAAGCCCAAAGAAAAAGAGCCCGAACCGCCGCCGGAAGGAGCATCGGCATGATCCGTCTGAGAACATCCACTGGCATTGTGTTGCTGCTCTCGCTGTGCGGGTGCAAGCTTGGGCCCAACTACAAGCGCCCCGGCCTCGATATCCCCGGTCAGTATCGCGGAACCGCGCCCGACCTGGGCCAGCAGCCATCAGCCCAGCCCTTCGGAGAGATGAAGTGGCCTGCTGTCTATCAGGACCCCACGCTGCAGGCGCTGCTTAAAGAAGCGCTCACCAACAACTACAACATTAGGATCGCCGCCACCCGCATTCTCCAGGCGCAGGCAAATCTTGGAATTACGCGCGCGAACCAGTTCCCGACGGTAGGTGGTACCGCCAGCATCCAGAATGAACAGGCTATACCGCTTTTCCCTGGCTCGCCCTGGATAGATACCCTCGGGCTGCAAATGAACTACATCGTCGATTTCTGGGGACAATATCGTCGCGCAACGGAAGCGGCGCGCGCCAATCTTCTCGGAACGGAATATGCCCGGAATGTCGTCCAGATCACTCTGATTTCCTCAGTCGCCAGTGACTATTTTCTGTTGCGTCAACTGGATAATCAGCTTGAGGTCTCAACTCAAACCGTCGCTAACCAGGAAGAAGTTCTCAAGATCAACACTGTCGCCTTCAAGGGTGGCGAATACGCTATCACCGATGTTTATCAGGCGCAGTTGCTCGTTCAGCAGGCCCAGGCGGAGCGGATCTCCGTGCAGCAGGGGTTGGAGCAGACGGAGAACAACCTCAGCATCCTGCTGGGCAGAAATCCCGGACCCATCGCCCGCGGCCTCACACTTGCCGATCAGCCGCATCTGCCGGAGGTGCCGCCCGGCCTTCCTTCAACGCTTCTGGAGCGTAGGCCCGACGTCCGCCAGGCAGAAGAGGCTCTGGTGGCGGCCAACGCGAATGTAGGCGTGGCCAAGGCCAACTTCTTCCCGCAGATTTCGCTCACCGGCTCCTTCGGCGCGTCAAGCACAGCCTTGACCAGCTTTTTGCAGGGACCAGCCACATTCTGGGCAGTGGGCGGCCAGTTGGCGCAACCCATCTTTGAGGGCGGCAGGATCAGGAGCACCTACCGCCTTGCTTGGGCGCAGCGAGATGAGGCCGACCTTACCTATAAGCAAACCGTCCAGCAGGCCTTTGGAGACGTGTCGAACAGCCTGGTCGGCTATCGCCAATCCCGCGAATTCCGGAAGAAGATCGAGGAGCAGACCGCTACCTACGGCGAAACCGCTCGTCTCGCCCAGGTCCGCTTTAGCGGTGGATATACCAGCTTTCTCGAAGTCCTCCTGACACAGCAGCAATACTTCACCTCAGAATTGACCCTGGCCCAGGCCTGGTTCACTGAAATGCAGAACTACGCCCAGCTTTACCAGGCCCTCGGCGGCGGCTGGGAACAGTAACAACCTGGACGCACCATCTCATCAACCTTTAAGGTGCGGACATGACGCGTTGTGCTACCATTCGGCGAAATGTGCACCCCCGCGCTGGAACTTGACCTTGCGAAGTATCTTTCCAAAGGCTCCTTTCCACTGATGTCGACCCAGACAGTG
>DATAQX010000588.1:0-6402 GCA_036264455.1 Silvibacterium sp.
AACGCCGTGCTCTTCGGCCCTCCCGGCTACGCCTATGTCTATTTCATCTATGGGATGTACTACTGCCTCAATGTCTCCTGCCAGCCCGAGGGACACGGGGCCGGCGTCCTGATCCGCGCCCTTGAGCCCGTCGCAGGCCTCGACACCATGGCCCGCCTGCGCAAGCTGCCCGCCGGCGCCGCGCCGCGCCTGCTCACCTCCGGCCCGGGACGCCTCTGCCAGGCGCTCGACATCACCCGCGCCGCACATAACGGACTCGACGTTACCAGCCGTACATCTCCTCTGCAGATCCTCGACGATGGCTTCGAGCCAGCCATGATCCGCTCAACGCCCCGCATCGGTATCCGCAAGGCCATTGAGCAACCGCTAAGATATCTGGTCGAAGGCAACGCGTTCGTCAGCCGATAAGCAAAATTTGCTTTCTCCGCCACTCCTGCATGGAGCCCTTACAAAGACCGAAGGAAGTTAAGCAGGTCCTGTTGTTGTTGAGCAGTGAGCTTGTTGAAGTTTGCGATCACTCCGTTGGCCTCAGAACCTGAGCTCGAGTGTTCCTGGATCGCGTCGAGCAGGTCGGAGGTGCGGCCATCGTGCAGGAAGAAGATGCGCTGTCCAAGACCCCAGAGGGGCGCCGTGCGGAATTGGTTTGGACCAGCTGCGCCCTGGGTGACGCCATCCGCCAGGTTGGTGCCCATGCTGTGAACCAGCAGATCGGAAAAGAGATTGGCTTTCACCCGGCTGAGGGCGGCTATGTTCGAGGTTCCGGTGGTTAAAGTTCGCGTATGACACAGGGCGCATCCGACATTGACGAAGTCCTGGCTGCCGTTCGAAATGGACGTCGCGGAAGGATTGCCGGGAATACCGGTGGCGGAAGTGAGCGGGGGCGAGAGCAGGCGCATGAACATCGCGAACTGCACGATGTCCGACGGCACCTGGGCGTACTCTGCAGCAAGGTCGGAGTTGGCCGCTACCAGGAAATTGGTGGCGTCTTCGGGTGTGGGATTGAACTTGCAGCCCGCCGGCAGGCCAGACGACAATTCCTCGTCCGGGCTGGGGCGTTCGTTGGAAAAGAGCTCGTTGGTGATACCCATTTCCACGTTGTAGGCTTCACCAGCAAACATTTCGAGCGATTTGTTTTGGGCCTTCCATCCAAAGCGAGTAATCGTTCCATCGTTGCCGGAGCGGTTAGGGTGACCAGAAATTCCGAGTCCTCTCTTTTGTAACGCGCTCTGTTGCATATTGCTCAGGATGGCTTCCTCCGGGATGTTTTCGATTAAACCGCCGCCGAAGATCGGCGTAGGAATGCGGAAGGTCACGTTCTCTAATGCGACGTTCTTAGCGAATGCCGGTTGCGCGAGTGTGCACCCAACGGCATCGGAACGTCCCTGGATGGTGAACAGGTCATGCACGCCGCCGTCGGCGGTTGAGCTTACCGTGCCGTTGGGATTCAGGAAGTGGACGAACCTCGCTTCGCGCACGGGCCCGTCAGCGGTAATGAACGATGGAAGGGTATTGGTTGCGCCGTCGAGATTGGCGACCAGCGTTTCAGGATTAGGCCCGACAAATGGGAAGAGTGAAGCAGCTGGGCTCGATCCGCCGACGCCGGGCTGTGAATGGCAGCTCGAACATTGGTTGCTGTTAAACCGTGGCCCAAGGCCATTGTTGACTCCTCCATGGACAACTTCCACCTCCTCGAAGCGTGTCTGGCCATTCGTGAAGAACTCAGTGGCGCCTGTTGTTTGCGCGAGATTTGCGAGTGGCTGGCCGGCATCAACCGCATCGGTCCGCACACCCGGGTCATGTGCGGCGGCGGATGGTGACGACTGTCCTCCGGCCAGCACCATCCTGATCGTGGACGGCGTCAATAGTGCGAAGATAAGGGCCGTCATCGCTAACGTCAGAACCCTTATTGGTAACTTTCGCTGGAACAAATCGACAATCTGGAACACTTTCATACGAAGAATGCTGGGGGAGTTCTTCATCGTGGTATCCTCTGCAACCGGGAAATTCCCGGTTAGGTTGTCGTTCGGGCAAAACTCGGCTGAAGCGCAGACAGGTTGACCATGTGCGCCGTCCTTGTTATTGCGCGTGCTTATCCCAGCTCGTCTCAGGACAAGCGGCTCTCGCCAAAAGAGTGTGCTGCTGGCGGTGCGTTGAGCACTAACTTTGCCGGAAGTCTAAAGGGACTGCATGTCCGAGGCAATCGTCAAACGGTAGCGGATATGGTCGTTCTGTGGCGGGAGTTGATGGTGTATGTCAGCAGAGTAGCGGATGTTCTCATTCAGTAGCGGGAGTTATTCGCTTTTATCGGAAGAGGCGCGATCGCGGTGTCTGAAGTGAGTCGGAGTGCGGCCGTATAGTTTCTTGAAATCGCGACTGAAGTGACTCCTGTCCCCAACGCCGAGGTTGGCGGCAATCTCTTTCACGCTGAGGAAGGACCCGTTGAGCAGACCTTCAGCCTGCTTCATCCTCAGACAGCGCACGTATTGCTTGGGCGAGAGCGAAGTTTCAGCCTTGAACAAGCGGATAAAGTGTCCAGTGGAAAGCCGGACCTCACGCGCTAGCTCGCACACTGGAATGTTTTGATGAATTTCTTTATGAATGATCTCGATTGCGGCTTCGATTCGCCGATCCATATCATGCCCCGTTGTGGTCAGCCAGTTTGCTGGCTTGGATAGCTCACAGAACGGAGACCACAGCAGACACATGCATTTGTCGGGCCCACTTGCAACGCAAATTCAACGCACGCAAATCAAACAGAACAGAAAAATTGTCACGATCTTTATCTTTGTCTTCTCACCGCCGGAGGGCGATGCCATTATCGTGAAGTCAACGCGACCAACATGGAGCGGTGACCCCGCACGATGTAAAAACGGCACAGACTTTCCGAGAATGCCGCGATCTCTTAAGTGGCAGAGGAGCCGCGCGAAGATTTGCACGAGCTTTCGCGCGAAATCGCAATGAAGTAGGGATGCTCTCTAAATACTGGCGCGGATTATAACTCAGTCGGATGTTATCGCAATAGGAGAAGTTGACATCCGTCCATCGTCTGTTACCCCGGAGGCCAGTGCATTGCGCGGCCGCCCAGCACATGCAGATGCAAATGATCTACCGTCTGTCCCCCATTGGCTCCGGTATTGATGACTACACGGTAGCCGTTGCCGAGTTTCTGCTCCTTCGCTACTTCGCGGGTCACATCCAGCAGGTGCCCCAGCAACTCCTTATCGCTCGAGTCCGTCTGCACCAGCGAGGCGATATGCTTTTTTGGAACGATCAGCGTATGCGCCGGAGCCTGCGGATTGACATCGGCGAAAGCATACGTCAGCTCGTCTTCATACAGCTTCTTCGAGGGAATCGTCCCAGCTACGATCTTGCAGAAGATGCAGTCCATAGCATACAGCATGCCATGCCGCGCACTCGTTTGGCCAAGTCGAAGAAGCTCGCTTCAGCTACCGGGACTTTTACTGGTTGAGTTTGATGCCCACTCTTAACAGACATGGGGTAGTACGCGTCGTCCAATTGCTTTCTAATACAAGTGAGCGGTTATCGACAAAGGAGAGGTCCCCCCATGGCTTCCGCCGAACGGTACGTTTGCATTCACGGCCATTTTTACCAGCCGCCGCGAGAGAATCCCTGGCTCGAGACGGTGGAAACCCAGAGCTCAGCTGCGCCGTACCACGACTGGAATGAGCGGGTCACGGCGGAGTGTTACGCGCCGAATGGCGCTGCTCGTGTGGTGAATACCGAGAACAAGATTATCCGCATCCTGAATAACTATGGGCGCATGAGCTTCAACTTCGGTCCGACGCTGTTGTCGTGGCTAGCGGAGAATGCGCAGCGTGTGTATCGGATGATTCTGGACGCAGATGCGACGAGCCAGCAGCGGTTCGGGGGCCATGGCTCAGCGATGGCACAGATTTACAACCACGTGATGATGCCTCTGGCCTCGACACGGGACAAGATCACGCAGATTCGGTGGGGAATCGCGGACTTTGAACACCGTTTCGGACGGAAGCCGGAAGGGATGTGGCTGCCCGAAACCGGTGTGGATATGGAGTCTCTGGACCTGATGGCGGCGCATGGGATCCGCTTTGTGATTCTGGCGCCGCACCAATGCGCGCGGGTACGGCCTCTTTCGGCTCCCGTGAAAGTAGCCAGGACCAGGGGCAAGCACGGCGCGAAACAGGCGACGAAGGAAAGCACAGCGCCGACAGCTGTAGTGGATGGCGCGTCTGACGCCAGGACTGCAGTAACGCCGAATGGGATATCGGCTGCGGCGACGGAGGCTCATCATGAGGCCGCCGCGGAAATTCTCTGGAAAGAGACACCGGAGGCAACGGTAGATACGACTCGGGCCTATGTGGTGCGCCTAAAAGAGAATCGCTCGATCGCGGTTTTCTTTTATGACGGGCCGCTCTCTCGAGCCATTGCCTTCGAGAGACTGCTCGACAATGGCGAGAGTTTTGCAAGACGGCTGGTGAGCGGCTTCTCGGATAAGAGCGACCATGCACAACTGGCGCATATCGCGACGGATGGCGAGAGCTATGGGCACCATCATCATTACGGAGAAATGGCACTGGCCTGGGCGTTGAAATGGATAGCGGCGGAGGGTCGTGCAAAGCTGACGAACTACGGAGAGTTTCTTGAGAAGTTTCCCCCTGCGTACGAGGCGCAGATTGTCGAGGATACATCTTGGAGCTGCGCGCATGGCGTGGAGCGGTGGAGATCGGACTGCGGGTGCAATAGCGGCCACGCGGGTTGGAATCAGCAGTGGAGGAAGCCGCTACGGGAGGCTCTGGACTGGCTGCGGGACGCAGTGGCTCCTCTGGTTAAGAAGCGGGGAGCAGAGCTGTTTAAGGATTTGGATGTTGCGCGCAATGGGTTTATCGCAGTCATGCTGGATCGCGGCCGAGAGAGCATAGACGCGTTTCTGGCGAGCCATGCGACGCACAAACTCAGTTCGACGGAACGGACTGCGGCTCTGGAGCTGATGGAACTGGAGCGGCACACGCAGCTGATGTACACCAGCTGTGGGTGGTTCTTCGACGAGATTTCGGGCATTGAGACGGTGCAGATTATTGCGTACGCGGCGCGGGTGCTTCAGCTGGCAGTGAGGCTTTTCGGCGAGGATGCGGCCGCTCTCGAAGTGGAGTTCGTGCGCCAACTGCGAGAGGCGAAGAGCAATATTGCAGGACGGAAAGATGGAGCTGTAGTGTATGACGACTGGGTAAAGGGAATGCAAGTGGGGCTGGAGCATGTGGGTGCGCACTACGCGATCAGCTCGGTCTTTACGAGTTATCCCGAGCAGACTGAGCTTTTCTGCTACTCGATACGTCGGCTGGCGTATGAAGTTGAGACTTCGGGTCGTGGACGTCTGGTGATCGGGAAAGCTCATATCCGGTCGAAGATCACGGAGGAACAGGAGACGATGATCTTTGCGGTGCTGCACTTCGGCGACCAGAACATTACGGCGGCAGTAAAGCGGTATAGCGCAGAGGAGGAGGCAGCACACGAGGAATTCCTACGGGCATCGCGAGCGGCAGTGATCCGCGCGGATTTCCCGGAGGTGATTCGCGGTTTCGACCGGTATTTCTCAGGGACCACATACTCCATCCAGTCGCTGTTCAAGGACGAGCAGCAACGGATCGTCGAGCTGATTCTGAAGCCCCGCCTGCAGCGGGTAGAGGCGAGCCTGGCATCGATTTATGAGGACCAGGCTTCGCTGCTGCACTTCCTTAGCCAGAGCGGCTTGCAGCGGCCGGCGGCGTTGACGCTGGCCGCTACATTCGCGGTTAACGCGGGTCTGCGTAGGGCGCTCGAGAGCGAACCGATCGACGCGATCCAGGTGCGGACTTATCTTGGCCTCGCGCGGGCAGATCAGGTGGAGCTGGATAAGCCACTGCTGAGTTACATCGCGGACCAGCAGATGAAGCGGGCCATGGTGAAGCTGCGGGAAGAAGTGGTGGAAGAGGCGCAGCAGATGTCGACACTGGAGAATACCCTGCTGGTGGCGCGTACGGTCTCCGAGCTGCCGTTTGAGCTGAACTTGTGGCAGGCACAGAATGTCTGGTATGACGTGTACCGGCTCAGGTACAAGACATTAACGCAAGGGGCGGCGGGAACGTCGAACGAGAAGGCGGCCGTGAGTGCGGAAGCAGAGGAGCCAGTTGCCTGGCAGGATCAGTTTAAGGGGATTGGGCGGTTGATGGGAATATCCGTTGATGAACTTGTGATTGAGGAAGAAACTCCGGTGCTCGAGGCAGCATCTCCGGCCTCGGCAACCGTATCATAAAAGGTAGAGAATGCAGTCTGAATGAAACTGTTCGAAATTACCCCGGATATTGTTCAACTCACACGCTTTGGTCTGGTCAATTGCTTTCTAGTCCGCGAAGACGACGGACTGAC
>DATAQX010000045.1:0-7310 GCA_036264455.1 Silvibacterium sp.
GAGGTAGAGCAAGGCAAGCGCAGCGCGCAAAGAAACGTGCGGGAGCGGGTGCATCTCCCCAAATGATGCAGACAGCACGAGAAGCATTCCACCGCCCAGCATCATCGCCGCACCGGCGGTGAGCGGTTTTGATTTTGGCAACTCCAGTGAGCGGTTCAGCACCGAGCCCAAAGACCAGGCAGTAGCTCCGGCGAGGATCGCGATGCAGGGCAGCAGACCGACATGTTGCCCTCCGTCCTGGAGGAGCAGCACTCCGACTCCACAGAAACCCAGCAAAGTAGCGACAAAAAGACTCCAGCCAAAGCGCTGTAGCCGAAAGACAAAAACCTCCAGCACGATGGTGATGAGCGGAAGTGTCGCTTCGAGCACGGATGCGATGCCGGACGGGACATATTTCTCTGCCCAGAACAACGGCCCATACTCCGCAACAAACATGAGGAGCGCAATGATCGCAAGGCTGCGCCATTGCACCGCTGTTGGTCGGGTCTGCTCTTTGAAGCTCATGAAACCGTAAAGCAAAACTCCGGCTACGAAGAATCGCGTCCCTGCGGCGAAGAGAGGCGGCAATTCCTGCACGGCTATCCGGATGGCAAGGAATGTTGTTCCCCAAAGAACGTAGATCGCGAGGAAGGCCGACACAACGCGGATATCGAACAGCGTGGATGAGGTACTTGTCTGCGGTGAGATAACCGTTGTATTGGCCATAGATGGTTATCATCTTTACAAGTATCAGGATAACCTGTCAATATTATTTAAAGGGTTAGTTATGGCAATGAACGAGCCCGGCCCTCCCGCTTTTCAATTGGTTGCAGGCCACCCTGCGCTCGATCTCATCAACACTCTGGATTGGCGCTTCCGGGAAGACGGGGCTGAGGAGCTGTTGAAAAGCTACGATGATCTTCTTCGTTTTGCTGAGCAATCGAAAATACTGACTCCAAGACAGACGCGACAGCTCATGCGAACCGTGGACAGCGGCACAGGCGCGAGGGTGCTAAAGAACTGCACTGAGCTTCGCGAAGCCATGGCTGAGGTCTTCTATGCCGGAGTTGATGGGCGCATTCCCTCTGCTGCAGTACTCAGAAAACTGGAGCGATCCTTCAAAGCGGCCCAGGCCAATCAAACGCTCTATTGGGGGGATTCGCGCCTGGCGTGGGACTGGTCTGAGACCGCCGAGGCAGCTGAGCTTCCTCTTTGGTTGCTGTCTCTGAACTCATCCGAACTGATGGTCTCTGAAGCGATGCACAGCGTACGAGCCTGCGACAATGCAGAGTGCCGCTGGCTGTTCCTGGACACCAGCAAAAACCACACCAGAAGATGGTGCGATATGAAAATATGCGGCAACCGGATGAAGGCTCGACGATTCAAAGCCCGGCAACAGGCCCCGCAACGAGCGCAGATGGGGTAACGCTCCGGAGGCGGGATTTTGTCGCGAAGTAGCGCGCTCATGATGAATCAGAACTGCGGACCTTATCGGCGACAATCTCATAGTCGTTGTATGAAGTACGCGTAAAGGCCAACGCACCGATACAGCGCTCGCCGGGCGCGCCGACGCAGATGACGATCACGTCGTAGTTGTTTACTGCGGTAGCGCTTCTCCGGTCTGCTCGCGCACCATGTACTCCGCATACCAGTCGGGCCAGTTCGCGTCGCGCTGCCCGGTGCGCTTCTCGTGCTCGCCATGGGCGGTCTCCGCACGCCGAAGTGCGCTCGCCAGATCACTCACCGACGCGAAGGTTGTCGCCGCGGAGTCAATGCGCCCGGGCAGCCGCGTCGTGATCTCCTGGAACAGCCAGCCGTTGCCGTCCGGATCACGGAAAGAGGCGAACGAGCGGTAGCTGCGATGATCGGGATCCGGACCGCTGACCCGGTGCCGTCCAAACAGGTAGGGCTGATCCGTGCCTGCGTAGACGCCATCGCCGTGGAACACCTCGCTGACCTCGATGCCGCGACCGAGCAGCTCGGCGCGGGCGGCATTGATGTCGGAGACGATCAGGTACAGGCCCTGGGCGGAGCCCGGTGCCGCCGCGGTGACGTTCTTGCCGAAGATGGCCGAGCATCCGGAGCCAGGAGGCGTGAACTGGATCACGCGGAAGTCGTTACCGCTGGCGAAGTCGGCGTCGAGCCGCCACCCCAGCCTCCCGTAGAACTCCTTCGCGCGGTCGACATCCGAGACGGGGATGACGAGTATCTCGAACTTCATGTCAACTTTCGCGACGTTCGTGTCCCTGGTCGCGACGTTACTCTGGACTTCATCTTTCAGATTGGCCATGTTCTTTCTCCTATGCGTTTCATATGAATTGAAAGTCAGATTTGTTGAATGCGAGCGTCGATCAGCAGTCTACAATTGCCTTTGCCTTAAGGGGATGACGTCCGATACCTTTTGTGATGAGAAGCGGTCTCCTGCCGGGCCTGTGGCCCATTCGCCCGGCATTGGCTTGAGTGGGTTAGTTCTACAGTCAGACCAGGTCACCTCATCGAGCAATGCTCAATTCAATAATGATGAAGGACAATAATGCCAACCTTCAGATCACCAATGATAAACCTCTACTCGCGCGACCTTTCTCGGGCGGCGGCATTCTATTCGGAACTCGGCTTTGTTTCCGCACTCCGGAGGCAGGCGAACCGGTCCATATCGAGCTCACGCTGGATGGGTTCACCCTCGGAATCGCGACAATCGAGGCAGCCAAAGAACATCACAGCCTTCGACCGGATGGAGAAGGGCGCTGGATCGAAATCGTCCTTTGGACCGACGACACTGACGCCCCTGTGAACGCCTTGGTTGCCAGGGGCGTGCCTCTTCTCTCTCCTCCCCATGATTTTCTGGACGGCAAGCTGCGCGCTGCCTGGATCGCCGATCCGGATGGCAATCCCATCCAACTCGTGCAACGGAGAGAGTGAACTTTGGCCGACAATTTCCCTTAAACCGCTAAAATAGAAATAGAGGGCTCGGCTGCTAACCGGGTCTTCGCTTTTTGTGCTTAACCGATCGCGGCTGAAGGAAGATCTTTGGAATCAATGACGCGGGAATAAGTCCAATACAATCAATGATGGACTGTATGTCATACAAAATAAATGACATACTCGCAAAATCTTTCGAATCAATGATTTCGCAGCAAATGAGCTTATGAAAACTCAATGGAATCAATGACGTGCAAGCAATCTCGAAAACAGGGGGAGGGTAGGGCGACCAGAAAATGAGAAGCCAGAGGCCGCTACGCCTTCGCCTTCTTGATCTCTTCCGTCACGGCAGGCACCACATCAAAGAGATTCCCCACAATACCCACATCGGCTATCTCAAAAATCGGCGCTTCGGCATCCTTGTTGATCGCGACGATGGTTCGCGAGCCCTTCATGCCGACGATGTGCTGGATGGCTCCGCTGATGCCGAGCGCGAAGTAGAGCTTCGGCGCGACTGTCTGACCTGACGACCCGATCTGGCGTTCGAGCGGCAGCCAGCCGTTGTCGCAGATGGGCCGGGATGCGGCGACTTCTCCGCCGAGCACCTTGGCCAGGTCCTCAGCGAGCGAGAGATTTTTCTGCTCCTTGATACCGCGACCGACGGCAACGATGACTTCGGCCTGGGAGAGATCGACGGCCTGCTTCGCTTCCTGAAAAACTTCGTGCGGGGTGACGCGCGCTGGGCTATCCGCAACTGCAGCGGTTACGTTTTCGACCGGCGCCGAGCCAGCCCCGGCTTGATCGCCACGGAAAGCGCCAATCTGGATTGTCGCAAGCCACGGACCTTCGCCGGCGAAGGAAATGTCCGCGGCGAATTTGCCCTGGAACATCTGCCGGGTGAAGAGCAGCTTGCCGCCCTCGTGCTTGTAGCCGATAGTGTCGGAGATAAGCGTGCGGTCGAGCGCCAGGGCGAGTCGAGGCGCGAAGTCTCGAACCTGATAAGTGTGCGGGAAAAGCGCCAGCTTCGGCTGTTTGTCGGCGATAAAGTTCTTCAGCGCGTAGACGTAGGCGTCGGAGGTATAGGCTTCGAGGGCAGGAGCCTCAAGCGCATAGACTTTGGCGGCGGCCTTCTGCGCGAGTTCCTGAGCGAGAGCGTCGATGCCATGGCCCGGCAACACGACTTCGACCTGCCAGCCTGTGTTTTTCGATATAGATTGGGCCGCCGCGATCGTCTCGAACGAAACTCTATTCAGCTTGCCTTCGCGCTGCTCTGCAACCACCAGAATGCTGTCTGCCATGCTTCCTCTCAAACGTAAGGCAGGGCCGAAGCCCTGCCGTTTGCAATGTATCCCAAATCTAGCGCCGCCCGGACGGCCAGTCCCGGCCAGTTCCCTAGAACTCCTGCGAGCCCCGCTTCAAATAGGTTCCGTAAATTCCGAAGATCACTGCGAGCACGCCGGTAAGCACGTTGTAATAGAACATGGGATGCATCCCGCTCGGCGAATAGGTCAGGTCCTGGCCGGACCAAAGCAACAGCAGCACTGCAAAGAAGGCGAATTGTCCGGCGATGACCTGAAAGGTCAGCCCCCACTGACGGCGCTTGTCTAAGGTTTGGACCTGATCGGGTGTCAAGCCGCGCTCTTCGGCAGGAATTGTCAAATTTGCCATGGTGCCTTTCTCTCCTCAGATTGTAGCGAGGCGCCTGAACGCCTCATCTGACATTAAATCACGCGAGCTTCATTTTTTAAGTATTCAACCAGCTTTCGCGCCGCTTCGCCCGGCGATCCCTGGATCATTTCTGTCCTCTTCTGTTTTTGCGGGATATAGAGGCGCTGGATCTCCTGCTGGTTCTTGCTCAGTTTTGCCTCGACGTCGGCCCAGGCTACCTTGCGCATGGGCTTCATCTTCGCCTGCTTGATGCCGATCAGCGTGGCATAGCGGAGCTTGTTGATGCCGCTCTGAATAGTCAGCACGGCAGGCATCTTCATGTCGATGAACTGGTAGTGTCCGGCTTCGAGTTCGCGCTTAAGGTGCAGGCCGTCGTCCGTCTTCTCGATGCCGATGATGATGGTAGCGTGGGGCAGGCCCAGAATCTCGGCCAGCAGGACGCCGGTCTGCGCGCAGCCATAATCGTCCGACTGGAGACCGGTGACGATGAGGTCGAAATTCTCCTCGGCGGCAGCAGCGGCGATGGCGCGCGCCGTGTTGGCGGAATCCAGCCTCACAAATTTGTCGTCTTCGAGATGGATAGCCCGATCCGCGCCCTTGGCCAGCGCCTCGCGCAACACCTGCGACGCTCGCGCCGGACCGGCGGTGATCACCGTCACCTCTCCGCCATGCTTTTCCTTCTGGCGCAAAGCCTCTTCCAAAGCATAGGCGTCCGGCTCGTTGACTTCATACGAGACGTCCTCGCGAATCCACGTGCCGTCATCGTTCAGCTTGAGCGGAGCGTCCTTTTGTGGAACCTGTTTAATGCAGACAAGAATCTTCATAGCAAACCAGTCAGTATAGCAAGCACTCACAGCGTTGTGCCCACTGGAGCAAGCGCCCAGAATTTCACTTTCCTAATGCGCGGTTCTTCCTCGCAAGAACAATCGGCTGATAGAACGATGTCTCGCCTGGTTCGAGCCACTCTACATTGTCGAAGCCCGACGTTCGTAGCGCGTTGTTCAACTCGACCCGCTGGAGCGCGCGATACCGTGATGCGAAATGTTTCACGATCCATCCCTGGACAGTTGGAATCGTCAGGTAATGGTGTAGCGCGTACTCATTTCCCTCCCAGTGCCACACCTGATGAACAATCCTGTATCCCTCTTTCTGTTCATGGAAAACGGGAGTTTGTATTGCTGGTCGCGTAGCTGCCAGGTGGTCGTAGTCCCTGATCGTTGCCAACAGCACTCCATCATCTGTGAGCTTTGCCGACATTCCGGCAAGCGCGCTTTCCAATTCCCCCAGCGACAGCAGGTGCGGCAAAGCGTTGTCTGCTACTAGGACCGCGTCGAAGCTGCCTTCGGGAATGATGCTTAGATCTCGCATATCCGCCACATGGAACAGAATGTTGAGCTGCCGCTGCTGGGCTTCGGTCCTCGCCCTGTCAATGGCCGCCCCGCTCAAGTCAGACCCGACCAGCCTGTGTCCTCTCTCTGCCAACCCAAGGGCCTGCGTGCCTATGCCGCAAGCGCAATCCAAAACATAAGGACTGGCCCTTCCGGTAGCACGCTCCAGAATCGGGCCAAGGACGGCCGCCTGCCTCTCGACACTGCGATTCCAGTCGTCGAAGATAAGGTGGTAGTACGTAGCCAGGTCGTCGTAGAAGGATTCAACCGATTCGCTCACTTCAGCTCCTGCACATGAGCATACGACGCCTTACAGAAGCCGCCGATGCTATCCTTTCCCATCATGCGAAGCAGGCTTCTACTTTTTTTGGCATCAGCCCTGGCTGCCACCGCTTCGGCGCAGACACTTTCGCCGGCAGAGAAGGCGATCGTTGCGTACGTCGATGCGAACCAGCCGGCGGCGGATGCGTTTCTCGAAAAGATGGTGGACATCAATAGCGGGACGCACAACCTGGAAGGAGTGCGTGCCGTAGGCAAGATGCTGATGCCGCAGCTCGAGAGCCTGGGATTCAAGGTTCAGTGGGTCCCCATGGACGAGGTTCAGCGCGCGGGAACGTTGGTGGCCGAACATCCTTGCCCGCAACCAGGAAAATGTGGCAAGCACATGCTGCTCATCGGCCACATGGACACGGTTTTCGAGAAGGACAGCCCCTTCCAGACCTACACCGTGAATGGACATATTGCGACCGGACCCGGCGTCAACGATATGAAGGGCGGCCTGGTGGACATGCTGTACGCACTCAAGGCTCTGCAGGCGGCCGGGGTGTTGGCGCAGATGGACATCACCATCGTTCTGAGCGGCGACGAGGAAGAACATGGCGAGCCGGCGGAGATTTCGCGGCGGGATATGCTGGCTGCGGCACGTCACAGCGATGTTGCCCTGGAGTTCGAGGCAACTCCGCGGCTGAATGGCGTGTACTACGGCAGTATCAGCCGGCGCAGCTCTATCTCCTGGACGATTGAAGCATCGGGCGAATCGGGTCACTCGTCGGCTATCTTTTCCGATGGTAAAGGCTACGGTGCGATTTACGAGGTTGCACGCATTCTCGACGCGTTCCGCACGCAGCTGCCTGAGCAATATCTCACTTTCAACGTGGGACTGGTTCTTGGTGGCACGACTGTCAAAGTCGATAAGGACGGGATCGCGGGCAGCGCGACCGGCAAGGACAATGTGATTCCGCCGGTGGCCCATGCCAGCGGCGACATTCGGACGATTTCGAACGAACAGAGCGATCGCGTGGAGAAAAAGATGCAGGCGATCGTTGCCCAGCATCTGCCGAAGACGAATGCGACGAT
>DATAQX010000060.1:0-16745 GCA_036264455.1 Silvibacterium sp.
GCAGCTTTCCCGGCGGAAACGCGAAATTGCATCACGATAGCGACATCTGTCCGCAGGATGACTTCTTTGCCGGCATGGCCGCTGAAATCGACAATCAGGTCGGCGCGCTCACCTGGTCCCAGGATCAGGAGATTCATTTCCGCAGGCGCTGGTAGAAATCCCTGTTCGCTTCCGATCTGATGAAATGCAAGACTCTCCGAAGTGAACGTCGCATCGGGCGCAAATGACAGCTTGTAAAAGCTGCCGTTCGAGCTGTTCAGTAGCCGCAGGCGGTATTTGCGCGGCTCGACTTCGTGATACGGGAAGACCTTGCCATTCACCAGAATTGCGCTGCCGTAATATTCCGATACCCACGGCGCGCCGGGTTTTCCGGAAACTGGGTAGTAGATCTGACCATCGGGCTGGAAAGACCTGTCGAAAATCACAAGCGGAATTTCGTAAGCGTCTTTCGGCAGGTTCAATCCATCCTCGAACTCATCCCGTATCAGATACAGTCCCATCAAACCGGCAACCGCATTCAGCCGCGTAATACCCATGGCGTGATCGTGATAAAAGAGGCTGGCCGCTTCCTGTTGATTTGGGTAATAGCAGGTGGCCGACTGCCCGGTGGCGAACCAGTCCTCGGGATAGCCGTCGCTTTCCGGTCCTGTTCTTCCTCCGTGCAGGTGCACCACGGTCCGTACTTCCGGTTTGTCGGCTTCAGCTCCATGTAGCGTGTGGTCGATCGGTAAAAAGTGCTTACGCGGTAGCTGATTTACCCACTCCACCAGAACCGGCTTTCCCTGCCGCGCTTCCACCGTTGGACCTGGACACGCAGCATCGTATCCCCAGAATGTCGTCGCCGGCATATCACGATGCGCCCTAGCCCGGAACTGCTGCATAACGATGCGGTAGTAGGGAACCTGCAACGCCGGGTTCGCCGGACTCGGTCGCAGACCGGCAGGCGTCGCACGCGCCGGGATCGGCAGCGGATCTGCAAAACGAGCCAATGCCCTGGTATCGAATAATTGCGCCGGCGCGGCCGGCTGCATGACGTGAGCTCCCTTTGCCGCAGTAGTCGCCGCTGTCGCCGCTGTCAACCAGCTCATCTGTTCGAGAAAGCGCCGTCTCGTTGTCCGCATTCATAAGCCCTTTGTGCATGAATTCTGCGGCTCCGAAGGCCGCCGCAGATTGAGCCTGAACGGACGACATTGCGGACAGATTAATTCTTCGGTCCATCATTCAAAAGGCGACCGGCGATTAACTCAAATATTGAAGCCCCATTCACGAATATGTGATCGAGCGTGCATAGACTCGCGCTCGTCTCCGTCGTGTGCTGCGAGCTGCAAGCCTAATCTGATGCGATGCGAAGCCACCGGAGCGTAAAGGAGATTCCCCTATGAAGCCATCCTCCCTGATTCGCGCACTATCCAGGCTGAGCATTCCGGCCGCGATGGTATGCGTCGCACTTATGCCAGCCGCCTTCAGCCAGGAGGTCACATTCTCTCCTTATCTTCAGCTTGGCGATAACGGAAAGCTGGGTCCAACGGATCACATCGTGATCGCATGGCAAACAGACGACACCGCACCCAACGCCTCCGCCTACAAAGTTGAGTTCTCCTCAGCGGAGCACGATCGCCGGTCGGTTAAGCCCAGCGCCCGGGTAATCGACAACTATCTCGCCGCCGATCCCGCGCTCCCCACTATTCCCGGAGCCTATGGAGCGCACTCAAACTACACCGCCGTCCTTCGCGACCTCAAATACGACACGGTATATCAATATCGCGTGACGGGCCCGGGCATGCCGAAGGGCGGATTCGCCTCGTCATTCCGCACCCGCAAACTCGAACCCGTCTTCTCCTTCGCCGTCGAGGGAGATGAAGGCTATTTCCCTGTAGTTCCCAACGCGAACCCATCGCTCGTGATCGACTATGAGGCGCGCATCGCTCACCTGATCTACAACGCCGCCAAGATCCAGTTGCCCCATGAGCCCTCGCGGCCGGATCCGGACTTCATTGTCAATACCGGCGACAACGTCTACAACGAAGGGACCGAAGACAACTATCGCGATTTCTTCTTTCCCGTCTTTAACAGCGATCAGGATTCGAATGAAACCGGGGCGCCGATTATCCGCAGCAAGCTGTTCTTTCCTGTGGATGGAAACCACGACCAGGGAAGCACCGGAGTGTCGGCGAATCTGCTGGCCGACAACTCCGCGCCCCCCTTCAGCGGCAATCTGAGCGGCGGAGACGCGCTTTCCTTCTACAACGATTTCTATTTCCCGCAGAACGGACCGAAGGGCTTCGACATCCAGTTCGCGTGGAACGGTGACACACCGTCTGCCACTGGTTTCACCTTTACCTACCAGGGACAGAGCTATACCTCACCCGCTGCCATCGCGGCCTTTCGCGCCTCGACCAGGGTGGACACCGGCAACGGGCCAGGCACGCAGATCGATCACCAGAGCAATTACTCCTTCGATTACGGCAATACCCACTTCCTCTATCTCGATGCCGACCCGCACCTCTTCAACGACAATCTTCCCAGCACCAATGCCTTCAATGCGCCTCCGCCGGCCTTCACGCCTTATCCCACCGCACTGGGACAGTGGGTTATCGACGATCTCGATTCCAGCAAACAGCTCTGGAAGATCGTCGTCTATCACCAGCCTGCATTTTCTTCCGGCGATGCGACTATCGTGAACAACCAGATGCGTGCAGTTGCGAAGCTGCTCGAGGATCATGGCGTAAACATCGTCTTCAACGGCCACGAGCACAATTACCAGCGCACTCTTCCTATTCGCTCGACCTCCCGTACCGCTGGTCCTGTCAGCACAACCGCCGGAACACCCGCGGTCTTCGTGGATACGCACTTTGATGGCCTGGCCAACACCGTGCCTGACGGCGTTCTCTATCTGGTGGAGGGCGCGGGCGGCAATCGTGACTTCGACGGCAACCTGGCCCCGCCCCGCGGCAGTGGAGTGGGCCTCGATCAGGACGATTCGGCCACCGGAATGTTCACCGGTGACCCCGGGCTGACAGTCCCTCAAGGCCCGGCGTCCTGGCTCGACACCAACCTCACCAATCCTGAAATGGTAAATTTCCTGCCCAACGCCGGCCAGGGAACGAAGATCACAAAGCTGTTCAAGTCCAGGGTCTTCTCCTTCGGAGATGTTCTGGTTGACCACAACAAGCTCACGCTCTACCAGATCACCGAGCCGCTCCAGTCCACCTCATCGGCTACCTCTGCCGACCCAGCTCCCTTCGGCACCGATATCAATGGCCAGCCGTTGAACGACCCCATCCCTGACACGCAGATCGATCCTTCCACGGGACAGGTCATCTCCACTCCGGCAACCGGTACCTCGGCGCTGCTCGATAAGTGGACCATCACCAAACCGGAGCTCTTTTCCTCGTTCTCCGCAACCCTCTCGGCACCCGGCAAAATCCATGCCGGCGAAGGACTCACCTACACCGTCCGCCTCAGAAACAATTCGCAGTATCCGCTCAACGGAACCCAGGTGCGGCTGGCTCTGCCTGCCAGCGTATCCTTCGCGGGAACCGCCGGCGGCGCAACCACCCTGCAAGGCAATGAAGTCGTCATCACCATCGGACACCTCGGCACCGGCGCGGAACAAACCATTTCCATCCCGGTCTCTGTCGCCCCTGAGAGCCGCGGACGGATCGAAGCATTCGCCGCCGTCACCTCATCGACTGCCCTGCCGGTTTCTACCAACGGTGTGGCAACCATCGTGATCCACTAACTCCGGCATCGAGCCCATACACCACGGTACGGCAGGATGGAGACATCCTGCCGTACCCGTCTTGACGCTCCTTCTCCCGCGACGTAACATGCAGAACGCGGCGCAGAGCACATCTTCATCCCCGACGTGCCCCAAAGCAAAACCCACACACAATCGAGGTATGAAATATGAGGCGATTCATCGTTACCACCGCGTTGATGGCTATCCTGGCCGGTGTTGCATCTTCCGTGCAGGCCCAGATGCCCGTGCCCAAACCCGCTCCCGAAGTAAAGAAGCTCGACTACCTCGCCGGCACCTGGAAGATGGACGGCGAGGTAAAGCCGGGCCCGATGGGACCCGGGGGCAAAATGACCATGACCGGGGAGAACGCCTGGATGGACGGCGGATTCTTCCTCGTCTCCCACTCTAAGTTTGAGGGCGCCGGCATGGGTAGTGGCTCCAGCACCTCGTTCGCGGGCTACAACCCCGACCAGAAGGCCTACACCTACGACGAATTCAACAGCATGGGCGAAGCCGAACACTCCAACGGCACGATCGACGGAGACACCTGGACCTGGACCAGCGACGAAAAAATGGGCGGCCAGACGATGAAAGGCCGCTATACCATGAAAGTCCTCACGCCCACGTCTTATAACTTCAAATTCGAGCTATCCCCGGACGGGACAACCTGGAACACCGTAATGGACGGCAAGGCCACCAAGGTCAAGTAACCCAGACCGACTCAACCTCACCGATTCGGGAAACAAAGTTCTATAATTCTCGCCCGTGCCCACCGAGACACTAAATGCCGCGTCACTGTCTCTGATCGCCGGTTTCGTCAGCGGTGTGATCTCGTCGGTTCTCACCTATTTCGGCACGCGCTCCAAAATCCGCCTCGACATGAGAGCCGAGTACGACAAGAGCCTGCACGACAGGAGATTGGAACTCTACAAACAGCTATGGCCAAAAACTCAGCCATTGGGACGCTTTGCCCCATATGAACCTCTCACCTGGAACATCGTCACAAAAGTATCCTCAGACATGGGCCACTGGTATTTCTTCAAAGAGGGCGGAATCTACCTCTCGAAGCGGAGCCGGAAACCATATTTCGTGCTGAAAACGCAATTGACAAAGGTGATTCTGAATAAAGGGCTCGAAGCACAGCCTGATGAATACATCGGAGACGAGGCCCGCGACGCCATACTTAACGCAGCGAGTCACTTACGAACAAGTCTCGCCGACGACATCCGGACCAGGGATGCGCCCTGGCTGTAATAGCTCTGGGCTGGGTTCGTGGCAAAAGGACTCACCGTTCCTGGAAAGTGGTATCACTAATTCCATAAAAAGTGGCTATATGAAACTCCCACGGGACGCGCGATTCTTGAGTTCTGCTTGAGTTCTAAGCGACGATTCGGTATCCGCGCGCATGGACGAAATGAACAAGCAGTCAGGGTTTAGTGGATCAGGCGAATTACAACGGAGTCAGGAGAAATCAATGAGACGGTTTCAAAGGATTGGTGCATATCTTCTGTTATGTACCAGCGTATTTCTGTCGCGGCCCTTTTCGGCGTTTTCACAAACATCCACAGCTAAAGCAGAAATACAGCAGGCTGGCGCACCGCGGGACGGTCAACACGATTTCGATTTCGAGATCGGCACTTGGGAAATTCATCTGTCACGCCTCCAGGATCGCCTGGCTGGTTCAAAGACATGGATCAAGTTCGACGGCAAATCCGTCACGCGAAAAGTGTGGGATGGCCGCGCCAATCTGGAGGAATTCGAAACCGATAGCTCCACAGGTCATATAGAAGGCCTGACCTTGCGTGTTTACAATCCGCAGACTCATCAGTGGAGCATTTACTGGGCGAATAGCAAGGATCCGGCATTGGGCCAGCCCATCCAACCCATGGTCGGAGAGTTCAAGGATGGACGCGGCGAGTTCTACGACCAGGAGCTATGGAAGGGCAGGGCCGTTTATGTTCGATTCATTTGGTCGGAGATCACCCCGAATTCAGCCCATTTTGAGCAGTCTTTCTCGGACGATGTAGGCAAAACCTGGGAAGTCAACTGGATCACCGACCAGACACGGGTAAATCCTGAATCTGGAAAACCGTAATGGACGGCAAGGCCACCAAGGTCAAAAAGCTCCCGGACACGGAGCAGCTGTCTACGGAGCATTTCCGAATTTGGGAGGTGCCGCCAACCTCGGACGAAAATCGGGGCTGGCGCCCTCGACCAACATCTGCTGAACATCTACTGAACGGGGAAGCCGTTCTTCTGCGACATCGTGCGCAAATCTCTCCACACAGCAGTCTTTTTCGCGCTCGATGAAGGTACGCCTTCCCGGCGGGTGACGTCAGAGCCGAAGATGCCGCCCAGCAGATCCTCAAAGCAGGGCACGACAAAAAATGGAGTATGCGGTTTGGGCAAACTAGGCACGGCAGTCTGCGGATTATTGAAGTTAAGAGCATAGGCCAGATTGTTCACATCGCTGCTGGCATCACGCGGCGTGAGCGGCTGAAGTCCCCAGCGCCACTCTATGAGTTTCAGCACTGAAGTGTGGTCAAAGACCAGCGAGTTGATGATCGGATTGGCTGGGTCGCCGGCCGAAAAAGGAGAAGCAACCACGACTGGAATGCGCATCCCGAGCAGCGTCTTTCCATTAACGATATCGGTATCCACATCATTGGCGGCCTGCGCGCGAGGAGGAGGAACGTGCTCGAAGAATCCGCCCCACTCATCGAAATTTATGATCAGCACCGTGCTTGACCAGTCCGGCCCTTCACTCACAGCCTTGAAGACGTCATAGAGGAATTTGTCACCTTCACGGATATCCGCGTGAGGATGATCGTCATTTCCCGTTCCGTCATCGAGAATCGTGTAGCGAGGATCAAGGAAGGACACCGCTGGCAGCGTGCCATTGGCAGCGTCCTCTTTGAACTGGTCATAAGTCTTGGTGATTCCAAGGTACTTGATTCCCCAAAGAGCCAGATAGGGCACGTTGTTGAAGTAGTATGCGTGGCTCACATTAGCGGCCGCCAGGCTGTCCCAGATAGTCGGAAGCGAAGTTGGCGCGATGCTGTCCGTCAGCCGGTCGGTTTGCGCGGCATGAATGAACATGCGGTTCGCGAAAGTTGGTCCGAGAATCGCCGCGAAGTATTGATCGCACGTGGTGTAATTTTGAGCCAGGGCGGCATAGAAGGGAATATCGTTCTCCCCGTAGTAGCCAATGCAATACGTATCGTTCGAGCCGGCGCGCAGAAAACCATCCATCATGCCCCCGTCGTACGCCACACGGGAGCCTGCGTAGGAGTGGTCAGGATCAGCGCCTGGACAGCCAGTGTTGTCTCCAGAGAGAGAGTGGGTTGCGTGCGTCACTCCGCTGTTGTCTACATAGCTAAGTCCGGCCTGCTCGCCGTCCGCATTCGGCATCCATCCGAAGAAATGATCGAAGCTGCGGTTCTCCATCGTGACGGAAACAATATGCTCAATCCCTGAGGACTCTGGGCTGGGCAAAGAAGGCGAGGTCTGTGCCATGGCTAGGTGTGTAGCGCCAAAACGCGAGGCGGCCGCACCCAACAGGGTTGTGCCGCCTGCCAATAAGGCGGCCTGATTGAATTGTCTACGGTTCATAGGGGATTCTCCAGGTTCGATTTCCGTTCGATTTGCCGAGCAGCCGAAATTTAACCTGGTGCATAAGGCCATCGTGGAGGTTCCCGAGACGCTGTTCCAATGCGCCAAAATCGCACCAAAATCTCACTATGATCCGCTACGTTCTTTCGCCACCCGGCACCCTAATCATCCGCCATCCCAGTTACCAATGTGTAAACACCCGGTCAAATCCCAGCTAACTGGAAGGGTCGCCGCCTGACTCTTAAAACTGCCCGAAGCTGAATACTGCCGCTGCTGCCCGAGCAGTTATGAAAGCAAAGAGTCGAACCGTACTTTTCGAGAACGTAAGTTCACTCCTTGTGGGGTGACGATCGCTCCAGGACACTGGAGACGAAGCGCTCAACGAGAAAAAAGCACTAATAGTATCGTCGATCTCACGAGGGAGTTTCTTAAGTAAGGCTGGGGCGGCCAAAAGGGCCATGACGGCCCAACCAGAGACTATATCCAAAATCCCGCTCGTCACAATTTCACGCCAAACCATCTGCCGCTCGGCTATCATGCTCCCGCTATGCCAAATCCCATCGTTCACTTCGAAATCCCCGCTGACGACGTCCAGCGCGCCATCAAGTTCTACCAGGAAGCCCTCGGCTGGAAGATCACCGACCCCTGGAAGATGAATTACTGGCTCGTCGAAACCAGAGACGGAGACCTCGGCATCAACGGAGGCCTCATGCCCCGCCAGAATGCCACCCAGCCCTTCATGAACTACATGGCCGTCGAGTCCATCGAGGACGCTCTCGCAAAAGTCGAAGCCGCCGGCGGCACCATCGCCCTGCCCAAAACCGAAATCGGACAAGGCATGGGATGGGTCGCCGCCTTCAAGGACACCGAAGGAAACATCCTCGGCTTCCACCAGTCCCCAAAGAAATCCACGTAATCTGCCTGAGTACCACTACTCGGGTGCCCCATGTCCCGATTTTGGGACGTGGGCCTGTGCGAAGTCGAAGGGTCCTGATTCTGGGACATGGGAACCAGCGCTCTGTAATCATGGCACGCCTCAGCCGCGCCAGCTAATCCCTAATCGCTTATCACTGCTTTTTGCTGGCCGGCAATTACCCTCCGCCGCGATAAAATAGAAATAGAAGAAAGAAGGGCCTGGCCGCGTGCGGTCGGGCCTTGTCTTTTGGGAAGGGCACGGCTTTAGCCGTGGGCCGCTAAGTCAGGATCGGCGCGGCCTCAGCCACTGAGGGATTGTTCTCATAACTCGCCTGGAATCAATGAGTCTCAAATAATGCGAATAGAATGAATGATATACGCGACCCCACGCCATCTAGCTGGATTCGAGAGACATTCTTTGCTTATAACCACTTTAGAATCTATTAGGTACAAATAAACCATTTATTTACTATTAGATAGAGTCGACTCCCTGCTTAACCATAACTGAATCAATCGATTACAAAAAAAGCCAGAAAAACAGGGGGGAGGGGGGTAGGTCAGCAGGGGCCGGTAACATTACCTCAAAATCCTGATCCCAAATCGCTAATCCCTAATCCCAGTCCTTGCTAAACTGAAGGCTCCATGAGTACCGTCATCAGCCTTCCCTCCGACGTTCTCGCCAAGTACGAGCCCGTCATCGGACTCGAAGTCCACGTCCAGCTCCTGACCGAGACCAAGGCCTTCTGCGGCTGCGCCAACCGCTTCGGCGCGCTCCCGAATACCAACGTCTGCCCGGTCTGCCTCGGCCTGCCCGGAGCCCTGCCCGTCCTCAACGAGCGCGCCGTCGAATTCGCCACCCTGGCCGCCCTCGCCCTGAACTGCCAGGTCCGCGAGCGATCCATCTTCGCCCGCAAAAACTACTTCTACCCCGATCTGCCCAAGGGCTACCAGATTTCCCAGTTCGACAAGCCCCTCGCCGAGGATGGCTATATCGATGTCCCGACTCCGAACGGGCAGAAGCGCATCGGCATCACCCGCCTGCACATGGAAGAAGACGCCGGCAAGAGCCTCCACGACGGCTTCCCCGACTCCGCCACCCGTACCTATGTGGACCTCAACCGCTGCGGAACTCCACTCATCGAGATCGTCTCCGAGCCCGACATCCGCACCCCCGACGAGGCCTACGAATACCTCACCCGCCTCAAGGAGATCCTCCTCTACACCGCCGTCTCCGACTGCAACATGGAGGAAGGGTCACTTCGGTGTGATGCGAACGTTTCCGTCCGCCCGCGCGGCCAGGAGAAGTTCGGCACCAAGGCCGAGGTGAAGAACGTCAACTCCTTCCGCTTAATCCGCGCCGCCCTGGAGTACGAGATCGAGCGCCAGGTGGAAGTCGTCGAGAGCGGAGGCCGTGTTGTCCAGGAGACCCGTCTCTGGAACGCCAACGAGGGTCGTACCTACTCCATGCGCTCCAAGGAGCAGGCCCACGACTACCGCTACTTCCCCGAGCCTGACCTACCGCCACTCATCGTCTCCTCCGCCTTCCGGGACATGGTCGCCGCCCAGCTCCCCGAGCTGCCCGAGGCCCGCCGCGCCCGCATGATCGCCGAATACGGCATCACCGAGCAGGACGCCGCCACCCTCACCGCCACCCCCTCCTTCGCCGACCAGTTCGAGGCCGCCGCCCGCGCCGCGAAGAACCCCCGCCGGGTAGCCAACCTCGTCCAGAGCGAACTCACCAGCCGCCTCAAGGCCAGGGGCCTGGACCTCGAGCAGTCCCCCATCTCCATGGCCGGCATCGCCCAGGCCGCTGACCTCGCCGAGGGGGGGCACCTCTCCAGCAAGCAGCTCAAACAGCTCTTTGACTCGGCGTTTGAAAACGGCGAAGACTTCGGAGTTGTCTACGAGCGCGAGAAACCACGGCAGATCAGTGATGTTTCAGCCATCGAAACCATGATCGATGAAGTCATAGCCGCTAATCCCAAGCAGGTCGAACAATACCGTGGGGGGAAGAAGACCGTCGCCGCCTTCTTCGTCGGCCAGGTCATGAAGCTCTCTAAAGGGCAGGCCAATCCCGCCCTGCTGAACGAGCTCGTAATTCGCAAGCTCGACGGTTAATTTACCCCTTCTTCAGGGAGTGGCATTTATATTGGGTTCGCATCGAAAGGTGTAGAAACGCGCGCAGGGATGCCGAAACCGCATGCAAGTTCTCGATCTGCTCTTTGGAAAGCCGCTTGCAACCAGTGAAGAACGCGGTGAAGAGATTGGCCCCGCCGCCGGCATTCCCATCTTCGGGCTGGACGCGCTTAGCTCCGCTGCCTACGGTCCCGAAGCTGCGCTGACACTGCTCATCCCGCTGGGGATTCTCGGTGTCCACCTGATTGTTCCCGTAACCACAGCCATCCTCATCCTGCTGGTCATCGTCTTCTTTTCCTACCGGCAGACGATCGAGGCCTATCCCCAGGGCGGCGGTTCCTACACCGTAGCAACCGAAAATCTCGGCAATGGGCCCGGACTCCTGGCTGCCGCCGCGCTGATGATTGACTACGTGCTGACCGCGGCGGTCGGCATATCCGCAGGAGTGGGTGCCCTTGTTTCCGCTGTTCCCAGTCTGCACCGGCACACGCTTCTCATATGCCTCGCGATTCTGGTCATACTTACGATCATCAACCTGCGCGGCGTTCATGACACCGGCGTCGCATTCATGATCCCGACGTATCTGTTTCTGGGTACCCTGCTGACCGTGATCTTAGTAGGCCTGTTCCACACTGCGGCCAGCGGTGGGCACCCCATGGCGGTCGTTACTCCGCCGAAACTGCCGCCTGCAACGGCGGCGCTGTCCCTGTGGCTGATCCTCAAGGTCTTCGCCAGCGGCTGCACCGCCATGACTGGTGTGGAGGCGGTCTCTAACGGAGTGAAGGCCTTTCGCGAACCGACTACAAAGAACGCAAAGCTCACCCTGACGATCATCATCGCGTTCCTGATCATCCTGCTGGCCGGGATTGCTTTGCTGTGCCGGTGGTATGGAATTGGCGCGACCGACCCCGAAGCCCCCGGCTACCAAAGCGTGCTCTCGCAATTAACCGCCGCCGTGATGGGGCAGGGAGTTTTCTACTACATCACCATCGGGTCGATATTGCTGGTGCTGTCGCTTTCCGCGAATACGGCTTTCGCGGATTTTCCTCGGCTGACGCGCGCAATTGCTCTGCATGACTATCTGCCGCATGTGTTCTTTGTGCGCGGCCGGCGGCTGTTGTTTTCGCACGGAATCGCCGCCCTGGTCGGCATGACCGCTTTGCTGCTCATCGTCTTCCGAGGCGTCACCGACCGTCTGATTCCGCTCTACGCAATTGGGGCCTTTCTTGCCTTCACGCTCTCGCAGGCCGGGATGGTAGCGCACTGGTTCCGGAATAAGAGGCCGGGATGGCAAGTGCATATGCTGGTGAACGGCGTCGGCGCAGTGGCCACCGGCGTTACCCTGATGGTCGTCCTGGTAGCGAAATTCGCGGCTGGAGCGTGGATCACAGCCCTGCTCGTTCCGCTAATGATCTTCGCGATGACGCAGGTAAAACGTCACTATGTGCGCATTGAGAACGAAACCGCGAATCCATCACCGCTGCGCACTGACGGTATCAGGCCACCTCTGGTGATCATCCCTCTCGATCGCTGGAGCCGCCTTTCTGAAAAGGCCCTGCGATTCGCGCTGAGCATATCCTCAGAGATCATCGCCGTTCACGTGGAAAGCGGTGTTGATGCCGAGAGTATTTGCGACGAGTGGGAGCGCAAGGTAGTCACGCCCCTACGCGAAGCCGGACTTGCCACCCCAAAGCTTGTAAATCTGAATTCGCCTTATCGCTTCATTCTCGCGCCAGTGATGGATTTTATTCTGCAGCAGGAGAAGTCCAATGAACGCCGACATATCGCGGTGCTCGTTCCGGAACTGGTGGTCAAGAACTGGTGGGAAAACCTGCTGCACAACCAGCGTTCAAACCTGCTAAAGTTACTGCTTCTGGTCAAGGGAAATCAGAGAATTCTGGTGATCAATATCCCCTGGTATCTAGAGCACCATTGAGCGATGCCACTGTACAGCTGAGTATCGCCTACGCATTGTGCTTCGCGATTTGTCCAGCTTCAGGTATGCTGCGCTTCAAATGTCTTCGATTCCCGCCTCGCGACCTGAAGAATCTGTTTGTCCGGTCCCTCCTCCTGCTTTAAAGCGTGCTCTGCGCTTCCGCGACCTTACGTTGTTTTATATTGTCAGCGGCCTGAGCGTTCGCTGGGTGGCGACAGCTGCAGCGGCAGGCGCCAGCACGCTCGTTGTCTGGCTCTTCGCACTGTGTTTTTTCTTTATACCTCTGGCTGCATCGGTGCTGGAGCTTTCCTCGCGCTATCCGGCGGAGGGCGGACTTTATGTTTGGACGCGCGAGGCGTACGGAGACTTCTCCGGCTTCATTGCTGCGTGGTCTTACCTAATGAGCAATCTGCCGTATTTTCCGGCAGTGCTTTATTTCGGCGCCGGATCGGTGTTGTTCGCCTTCGGGACTCGAGGGCAGCATCTCTCGGCGGACAGTCGCTACTTTCTTGCCTTTGCGTTGGGCTGGCTGGGATTCATCACGCTGATGAACATAGTTGGCATAAATGCGGGAAAGTGGCTGAACAATGTGAGTTCGCTTGGCGGCATTCTTCCCATCCTGCTTCTCATCGTACTGGCCGCAATTTCCGCCACTCATTTTGGATCGGCAACCAGCTTTGCTCTCTACGAGTTGATTCCCAGGCCCAGCTTGAAAAATGCAATCTTCTGGTCGACGATCTTCTTCGCATTTGGGGGCTGTGAAGCAGGATCGTTCATGGGCGAGGAGATTGAGAATCCCCGTCGCGTTATCCCGCGGGCCTTGCTGGCTGGAGGGACAATCTTCGCGCTTGCCTACATCGCCGGCACCGCCGCACTCTTGGTCGTTTTACCGTCCGATGCCGTGCATGGCGTCGATGGATTCATGCGCGGCATGATGAGTCTGTGCACCCGGCTCAACGTAGTCTGGCTGGCCGCTCCGGTAGCTCTACTGCTAGGGCTGAATGCAGTGGGCGGCGCTGCGGCATACCTGTCGTCAACTTCCCGGTTGCCATTTGTAGCAGGCATTGATTGTTATTTTCCTCCAGTGTTCGGGCGCATTCATCCACGATTCAAAACGCCATGGGTGGCGATTGGCTGCTATGGACTGGCGGGGATGGTTGTGGCGCTGTTGAGCCAGGCCGGCACGTCCGTGCGTGGAGCGTACGACGTGCTGGTGAGCATGTCGATTATTTCCTACTTCATCCCTTACTTATTCCTGTTTGCTTCGATGATCCGTCTGCAGAATCGTCCGGCAGCCCCGGATGTGATTCGCGTATGGGGTGGGAGACCGGTGGCGATTGTGCTTGCCGTGATGGGGTTCCTGAGCACAGCGCTCACGATCGTGCTTTCCGTCATTCCTGGAGACGACGAACCGAACAAGCTCCTTGCGATCGCGAAGGTGCTGATATCGACTGCGATCCTGATAGCGGCGGGCGTGTTGATTTTCATCGTTGCCGAGCGGAAGCGTAAGAGAGCTGTCTGTCAGAGTTCATGAGTGCTATCGGTGCGCTTCGCAGCGCGTCTACGATCCTGTTATGCTCCCTTGGAGCACACGACAAGGATGCAGTGATTGATATGTACTCAACGATCAAAGACATAAAACTTTATCGCACCAGGAACGGCATCTTCCTCTTGGCAGAAGGCTTCTTTTATTGCATTGAAGACGAATCCTGGGATGTATTGATGACGCGCGACGATCTTTATGACCATTGTTTGGCAGCGATGAAGAAGGCTTCACGCGCGAAAGAAGTTTCTGAGTCTGCCATTCTGCCACCAATTGAAAATCAAGAGGTGTGGGCTTCAGGAGTGACGTATTATCGCAGTCGCACGGCTCGGATAGAAGAATCAAAAGATGCTGGCGGAGGTGACTTCTACGATCGGGTTTATTCTGCCGAGCGTCCGGAATTATTCTTCAAAGCGACTGGACGGCGCGTCGTTGGTCATGGAGATAAGGTTCGCATTCGCAGCGATGCAAAGTGGTCTGTTCCCGAGCCAGAGCTGACCTTGGTGTCGAGCAGCAGCGGCAAGATTATTGGTTACACAATCGGTAACGATATGAGCTCGCGTGACATCGAAGGAGAAAATCCGCTATATCTGCCGCAGGCTAAAGTCTATGACGGAAGCTGCGCAATTGGACCATGTATTCTACTCAGGCCCGATCCGTTACCTAAAGATACCCAAATTGGGCTTAGGATTCTGCGCGACGGAGAGACCGCTTTCATTGGCAAAACTACTCTGTCAGAACTCAAGCGTGAACCGCAACACCTGCTCGAGTACCTTTATCGCGACAACAGCTTCCCCTACGGCAGCTTCTTGATGACGGGAACTGGCATTGTTCCTCCTGATACATTTACGCTGCATAGCGGAGATCAGATTCATATTTCAATCGAACACATAGGCACACTCTGCAACAGCGTTGCCTAGCGCTTGCTGAGCGGGCAATAACAGAGGGGATTACCTCGCCGCATATCTGAACGAAAACGCTAAGGCGCATTTACTCGATCCAGTCGAAACGCAGTGGCCTGAAAGTCACCGCGCAGATCAAGATCGATGCCCGCGTTCATCCAGTATTCCCCGCTCGCGGTTCCGGGAAGCTTGCCTGAAGGTTCAGCGCTGATCCAGTGGATGCGGTACTCAGCCTTGGGGTCGAGACCACGTAGGTAGATACGTGGAAAGGGGTATTGGAACTGGCTAGAGTGCAGGAAGGCGAAAACGGCAGCCTGATTCCTATCCAGCGAGACGGATTCGGTGACGGAAGCCTCACTGCCGTCGTGGGGTGAGATGATGCGGTAGAGGGATCCATGCTGTACTGTTTCGCGAATCTGTTTGTATTCGGCGACAAAACGTTTGGCAGTCTCGAAGTCTGAGTCCTGCCAGTTCTTCAGGTTTGCCCCGACGCCTAGCGAACCCTGCATGGAGGACAGGAATCGATATTCGAGGGATGTCGTCCTGTGATTGACAAAGTTCGGTGAGTCCGTAACCCAGGCCATCATGATTCCGGGGGTATAGGCGTAAGTAAATCCGTCCTGGATGGTCAGGCGGTCGAAGGGATCGGTGTTGTCTGAGGGCCAGACCTCGTCGGTGAGGCCGAGGATGCCAAGATCGACCCGCCCACCTCCACCCGAGCAGGATTCAATTTCGATGCCGGGATGTTTGGTGCGGAGTTCGCGCAGGATGCCGTAGAGGTTCTTGACATACTTCACGTAGACCTGTTTTTGTTCGTCAGGTGCGACGGATGGCCAGCCCGGCTCGGACCAGTTGCGGTTGTAATCCCACTTAAGAAAGGCGATCTGGTTTTCAGTAAGTAACTTGTCCAGGAAGCCATAGACGTAGGCGCGCACGTCGGGACGGGCAAGATTTAGAACAAGCTGGTTCCGACCCTCTGTGCGTGGGCGTCCGGTAAAGTTCAAGACCCAATCGGGATGCTGACGATAGAGATCACTGTCCGGGTTGACCATCTCAGGCTCGACCCAAAGACCGAAGTCCATGCCTAGCGAGTGAACGCGATCGATGAGCGGCTTGAGGCCGTTCGGAAATTTCTGCGGATTTACATACCAGTCTCCGAGGCCAGCGTGGTCGTTCTTGCGTTGGCCGAACCAGCCATCGTCCATCACAAAGCGTTCAACGCCGATCGAAGCAGCCTTTTCCGCGAGAGCCATCTGTCCGGCTTCGTCGACATCGAATCCCGTTGCTTCCCATGAGTTATAAATGACTGGCCGCGGCCGCGGATTGGGGTGTTGAGGGAGAATAGTGGAGAGTTCGAAGTGATGAAGAAGCCGCGACGCTCCGCCTATGCCAAAGTGCGAGTAGCCGCCATAAAAAACGGGCGTAGCCAGAGTTTCGCCGGAATTTAATTTGTAGCCGAAATCGAACGGATTGTAACCGCCTGTGATACGAATCTTCTGAAGCTGGTCTTGTTCGACGGTGATTCGCCAAGAGCCGCTCCAGGCGAGCGTTCCGAACCAGACATCTCCGGCGTCCTGATCCGAGGTATGTGCGCGCTCGATGGCAAACCATGGATTGTTCTGGTGGCCCGTAGATCCGCGGCGGCTTTCGAGGATGCGCGCACCGGGTACGATCTTCTCCTGCTGAAGTTGATCCTCTCCTGCCCAGCGGCCAGTGAGGTAGTCGAGCGTGTAATCGGTCCCATGAGGGAGAGTCCAGGTAGCGGCTGCGGCCTGTTCGATTACGAGTGGGGCACCTGTGCGATTCTCGATAGTTGCGGAGCGCCCCAGGATTCCCGTCGCAGGGTCCATGTTATAGCGCAGATCGACGAAGACATCCCGCTCAATGTCCTTGAGGCGGATGGTCAGAGTGCCTCCGTCGATGCGGTGCGAGAGATAATGAAGAACGAGGTCGCGATTG
>DATAQX010000066.1:0-8939 GCA_036264455.1 Silvibacterium sp.
CTTCTTCCACTCGACCAGTTCGCGTTCGGCGTCAGCGGCGCGGCGCTCGCTTTCGCTGCATTCCTGGGCAATGAGAGTGAGATCGGATTCGGGAATGAACTCTATCGCAGCTGACCCCACCTTAACTTCGTGAAGGTGGGGCACCCGGGACTCACGTTTTTTTGCGTGGGGTTCGCCGGGGATGAGGTGGCCATGGCCGCTGATGCCGGCGTGGAGCAGGGATTTGGCGATGCGGTGCACGATGAGGTCTGGATAGCGGCGGATGGGCGAGGTGAAATGGGTATAGCAGGGCGCGGCGAGGGCGAAGTGGCCCTCGTTTTTCTCGCTGTAGCGGGCCTGCTTGAGGGAGCGCAGCATCAGGTAGGAAAGGATGCGCTCCTCGGGCTTGCCGGCGATTTTGGCGGTCAGTTTCTGGTACATGCGCGGCGTGACGGGGATGTCCTCGGGGACTTCGTGCTGGCGGACGTGGCGGGAACCGCCGTTGCGGGCGTGTTTTTGCTCGCGGCGTTCGCCTTTTGTCTGGAATTTGCGAACGGGGAGGTTGCCGATGCCCAGCGAGTATCCAAAGGATGCGGCGATGTCCTCGAATTCTACGATGCGACGGGCTTCGGGCTTTTCGTGGATGCGGTAGAGGGAGGGTACGGCCAGACTCTCGATCCTTGTATTTTCAAGCCAGGAGGCCACGCATTCGTTTGCAGAGAGCATGAACTCCTCGATCAGGCGGTGAGCCCAGTTGCGCTCGGATCGGGTAACAGATTTCATCGCACCGAATTCGTCGAATTCGATGATGGGCTCGGGCAGGTCGAAGTCGATCGATCCGCGGCGGTCGCGCTTGTGGTTGAGAACCTGGGCGAGCTGCTTCATGCGCTCGAAGGCGGGGACGAGCGGGGCGAACTCGGCGCGGGTGGGTTCGTCGCCTTCGATGATTTTGTGGACCTGGATGTAGGTCATACGACGCGCCGAGCGAATGACGCCTTCGGTGACCTCGTAGCCGAGGATATTGCCGGATGAGTCGATATCCATGAGGCAGGAGAGCACAAGGCGGTCTTCATCAGGGCGAAGACTGCAGATGTCGGTCGAAAGCTCCTGTGGGAGCATGGGGATGGCACGATCGGGAAAATAAACGGAGTTGCCGCGCAGGCGGGCTTCGAGATCGAGCGCGGTGCCCGCATGGACATAATGGGCGACGTCAGCGATGTGGACCTGGAGGTGCCAGCGGCCGTTTGACTCATCATGCTCGACCAGGACGGCGTCGTCGAAGTCGCGGGCGGTTTCCCCATCGATGGTGACAATGGGGAGGTCGCGGAAGTCGCGGCGGGCGGCGATGACCTCCGGGTCGAGATGCGCGACGGCCCGGGCCTCGGTGAGGACTTTGCCGGGAAAGACGCGCGGGAGATGGTGCTTGCGGATGACCATCTCGACGTCGACGCCAAAGTCGTCGGGGTGGCCGAGGACTTCGATGACGCGACCGCGAGCAGGACGCGCAGGTGTGGGCCAGGCGGTGATCTCAATGTCGACGACGAGGCCCTCGAGATTGCCGCTGTCATAGTTGCGAATGGCGCGCGTGGCTTCTTTGCCGAGGACGCGGTGTGGGGTCGCGGTAGTTGCAGGCGGTTTGGGGATCTCCGCGTCGAAGGGGATGACGATGGGCTGATTCATCCGGTCGTCGAAGGGGGTGACGTAGTTGCCGGGAAGGTGCTCGCGCTGGTGGCCTTCGCGTGCGTAATGGAAGATGCCGACGACGGTTGGGTTGCGGCGGGTGAGGACGCGGACGATGCGGCCGAGCTTGCGGCCGTCGCCGCGTGACGGCGCGAGTTCGACGAGGACCTGGTCGCCCTGCATGGCGTCGTGGATTTCGTTGGGCGGGATGAAAATGTCGTCTTCGCGATCGCCCTGGGGCGGTCGGACGAAGCCGAAGCCGTCGCGGTGCAGATCGAGGCGTCCGGCGACGAGGTTTTCGGGCCGGTAGCCGGTGTTGCGGTCAGATCGACGATCGGACTGGTGATCAGACCGGTGATCGGATTTGGCCGGCGGCTTAGGGATGGCCCACTGCTCGCGGTCGGTTTTTACCAGATGGCCAGCGGCGGTGAGGCGGGCGAGATGTTCGAGGAGCAGGCGGCGCTCGCGTCCCCCTCCGAGCGAAAACTTACGGACGAGTTGCTTGTATCCGGCGCGCTGGCCGGGGGATCGCTCGATGTGGCGCAGGAGTTCGCGGTCGGTCACAGGGATTATGGTAGCTAAAAAGCCGTCAGCTAAAGTCCGGAGAGCTAGAAGCGGTCGGCGGTGGCGGTGCTGAGATTTTTTGCCTTCCTCCGGAGAAATCATCTCCCTTTGAGGCGATGACGTGGCGCCATGATCATGACGAGCGGTTTTTCCCTATCCGCATCGTAGCTCCCCCCGGACTTTCGCTGGCCGTCTTTTGGCTACTCTCTTTCCCAAATATGGCTCAAAGAGCTCCCATATCGATGAAAACTTCGCAAGACAGGTGCATTTTCTGGGCAAGCGTGTATAAGATCGAACCATAGCGCCGATTGCGCGGATTGGCTATGGGCTTAACAAAAGCCTGACCAAAGAGGGATCGACGTAATTCAAGCTCCGCGGGCTTGATTGGCGATGCGATGGGCGAAAGTTTCCCACGGCGCCGCGGGTCATGGGGCAAGCAGAAGAAGAGAGGAAAAGTTAACACGATGTGGAAACCGAATCAGGCAAGCAGCTCTTCGCAGACGCCCACGAACGAACCGGCTCGTCCGGCGGCGCCTGCCACCCCTAGTTATGAACCGGCAGTCCGCACTCCCACGGCCAGCGCGCAGCCTGCTTCCTCCGCGGACCAGGCGACCATTGGCAAGAGCCTGGTAGTAAAGGGTGAAGTGAGCGGATCGGAATCACTCTACATAGACGGCAAGGTTGAAGGTGCGATCAATCTGCCGGGCAACCGCGTGACGGTGGGCCGGAATGGACAGGTTGCGGCAAACATCACAGCGCGCGAAATTGTCGTCCTGGGCAAAGTGCGCGGCAACATGAATGCGAGCGATCGCGTGGATATTCGCAGCGAAGGTTCGCTAACCGGCGATGTGACGGCGCAGCGGATCTCGATCGAAGACGGCGCGTTCTTCAAGGGCGGCATCGATATTCGCAAGCCGGGCACTGAAGCGAAGCCTGTGAATTCGGGCGCGAACGTGAGCGTCAATTCAGAGGCGGGAAAACCGGTCGCGGCACAAGTGTAGCTTTTCGAGATACGGATCGCGTGAAAGGCTCCAGGGACAATACCTGGGGCCTTTTGTGTTTGCTGGGCAGACCGGGCGTCATCTGAGGGCACGGGCCGGCAAATCCCGGACCCCTTCACATGGATTCAGGGACTGCTCTCGATCCTTTGCCGAATCGCCATAACAGCTGATGGAGAAGAGATGATCCGGTGAGCCGGAGAACCGCCGTAGAGATTGCGAACCAGACGATGGTAGCGACGAGGAGAAGCATCAGTTCGTGCAGGCGGCTGGTGGCTGGGATAAGGAGACGCAATCCGGCGAGCGCCGGGTAGCTGACAATGGCTGCCAAGAGCGAACGGAGCAGTTCCGGGTATTCGAGATCGCGGAGAGGGACCATGCGACGGCGGTCAAGAAGAATGGCGAGGGTCAATGTCTGAATGAGGATTCCGATATCAGAGGCGATGGCCAGGCCGAGGGGTCCCAGGGAGCGGTAGAGCGACCAGTAGATGGGCCAGGAAACGAGGGTGACGATGGTTCCCGCGACCATGGGGGTAACGGTGTTACCGGCGGCATAGAAGGCGCGGGCATAGATGGCCTGCGCCGACCACAGGCAGAGCGAGACAGAGAAAGTGGCAAAGTAGAGGGCCATGGTGATGGAGTCGGCGCGATGGAAGGCTCCGCCGCGCAGGAGCAGATCGACAGCGGGAAAGGCCATGGCGATCATGAAGGCAGAAAGGACAATGGAAAACGCGAGAATTCGCGAGACGGAGGTGCTGACGGCGCGGGCGAAGGGCGCCGGATTGGGCTTTCCATCTTCGCCGCGCCTTCCGTACAACGCGGCGAGGAAGGGCAGCGAGGCTGCACCCGCGGCCTGGCCAAGGGCGACTGGCGCGGTGAAGATCTGCTTGGCGTAGGTGAGTAGAGAGATGGCTCCGCCGGTGTGGGAGGCGTAGTGGTTGATGATCCAGGTATCGGCGGTCACGAGCGAGACGCCGAGCATGAGGGGAATGGACATCCGGACCCACTCGTGCAGGCCGGGGTTCGACCATTCGAGGATGGGACGGTAACGCACGCCGACGCGGCGGGCTCCGATGGCGTTGAGCAGAAAAGGACCGCAAATGGCTCCGGCCAAGGTGCCGATAGCGAGCGAGCGAATGCCCAGGGTGCGCGCGAGGAAAACCCCGCCGAGGATCGTTCCGAGGCTATAGATAAGCGGAGCGACGGCCTGCACGGCAAACTGCTTGCGGACGAGAAGGACGGCCCCCAGGACGCCTCCGGCGAGGAAGCAGAGCTGTGCCGGGAGCAGGATGCGGGTGAGCTGGGTGGTGAGGGCGGCCTTGGCGGGGGAGAATCCACTGAACCACCAGCGGACATACAAGGGCGCGGCGAAGGCGGCGATGAGAATCGCGGCCCCCAGCACCAGCGTCATGGTGGTGAGAATGACATTCATGGCATGCTCGCCCTCGGCGTCGCGGCCCTGCTCGCGATAGCGGCTGAGCATGGTGACGAAGGTGATGGAAGCTGCTCCTCCGACCAGGAAATAGGAGATCATGTCAGGGAGCTGGAAGGCGGCCAGCAAGGCGTCAGCGTCGGCGTTGCGTCCGAAGAGATAGGCGATATATTTGACGCGGACCAATCCGATGACGCGCGAAAGCATGGCCGAGGCCATGAGCAGCAGCGTGGCAGTGAAAGCCGTGTGGCGGTTGGAAGGACGCAGAACGGAGATTGCTCGTTGCCAGCGCGGAGGGTTTGGGATGGAAACCATGCGGGATGGGTTGATTTTACCTTTCAGCTAAGAAGCGGGTATGTCAGGGAAAGCAGGGATGGGTGAGTAGAAGAAAAGAGAGGCGTGGGATGGAAAATTTCAAGCTAAGAACATTGGAGCTATGACAAAGAATTTGTTCTTTGTGGGAATCATCCTGGCAGCGGCCGGGATACTCTCACCGCCTCTCGCGCTGGCCGCGGGGCTGGCCTATGGACTACTTGCCGTTCATCACTACCACATTGATGCGCGCAGACTGTCGAAGTTTTTGTTGCAGGCTTCCATAGTCTGCCTGGGTTTCGGGATGAATCTGGTGCAGGTGCTTCGTGTAGGGCGGTCGGGATTTTTGTATACGGCCGCGGGAATTGCCTTCGCCATGTGCCTGGGGTTGCTGCTGGGACGGTTGTTCACCGTAGGGAAGACGCAGTCCTTTTTGATTTCGGCGGGCACAGCGATCTGCGGAGGCAGCGCGATTGCGGCCCTGGGGCCGGTGACCGGAGCGAGTGAAGAAGAGATGGCCGTTTCGATGGGCACGGTCTTTGTGTTGAACTCTATTGCGCTATTCATCTTTCCGGCGATAGGCGGGGCGATGCATCTGTCGCAGACGCAATTTGGGCTGTGGGCGGCGCTGGCGATTCATGACACCAGCTCGGTAGTAGGCGCTACGGCAAAATATGGGGCGATAGCACTTGCAGTGGGCACGACAGTAAAGCTGGCGCGCGCGCTGTGGATTGTTCCCCTGACTCTGGGTGTGGCCGCGGCGAAGAGGAGCCGGACACGGGTGCAGTGGCCGTGGTTCATCCTGTTTTTTGTGCTGGCGGCAGTGATGAACAGCTATGTTCCATGGCTACGGCCGGTGTATCCCGAGCTGGCACGCCTGGGGCGGGTGGGATTGGCTGTGACGCTTTTCCTGATCGGAACGGGGATCTCGCGGGAAACGATCAGAGATGTGGGAGCAAGGCCGCTGATTCAGGGCGTGCTGCTGTGGATTGTTGTAGGAACTGTTTCCCTGTGGGCGATTGTGGAGGGTTGGATTCATCTGTGAGCGACCATGTGCTCCGCCAGAAATCCGGCAGAGGGCGTGCGTTACTGATATCAGACTCCCCAAATGGGAGTTGTGACCGCAATCCTCTCGAAATTTGAAACGATTGGTTTGGCCCGAGGTATCGCATTCTTCACAGCCGGCAAGGTTAGAGAGGCATCGTGACTAGCCACGCTGTCCCATACTTCAGTAACCCAGATTACATTTTCATCAACAGAATCTTCCGCCACGACATAGCTGAAACACCCCGGCATA
This sequence comes from Silvibacterium sp., assembly GCA_036264455.1. Lineage (GTDB taxonomy): Bacteria > Acidobacteriota > Terriglobia > Terriglobales > Acidobacteriaceae > Silvibacterium. The sequence continues at coordinate 6,263 of DATAQX010000066.1, forward strand.
TTGGCTGCGCTCTCTTTTAGTATTCCGATCATTTCCTCGCGCCTGCCGGGAACAGTCACCAGCTTCGCAATCATTCCATACATATCGCTACCCTTATGAACGCACGTATATTTCAGAAATAATCCGGTGAGACATCCCCGTCTACAGGCATTAGGATAAAGTTTCTATCTCCAACGCATCTGGCCCATCCTCTCCCAGAAGGAACAGCACATGCAGAAACGAAAACAATTTTCCGATAAGCGGGCGGTGGTCCTTGCCGCGGTTCTTTTTTGCTTTGGCCTGACCCTGCAAGCGCAGAACCCGGCGATTCATGGGACGGATGGCATTGTGCTCCCCGCTGCGCCTGTCGCGGCTGTGCATCCTGTCACGGACGACTACAACGGGACGAAAATCGAAGACCCTTACCGCTGGCTCGAGGATGCGAAGAGTCCGGAGACGCGGGCATGGATTGACGCTGAGAACAAATACACGCAGAGCTATCTTGCGCAGGTCAGGGTTCGTCCGGAGATAGTGAAGGACATAACGGCGCTGGAGCGCGTGGACGACTACACGATACCCACGCTGCGCGGCGGGAAGTACTTCTTCGAAAAACGGCTGGCCGAAGAAAATCAGGCATCGATCTACGTGCGCAATGGCTGGCAGGGCACCGATGAGCGCCTGATCGACGCGACGAAACTCAGCGCGGACCAGAATACCTCGGTGAATATTCGCGACGTTTCCGACGACGGCAGCCTGCTCGTTTACGGAGTGCGCCAGGGTGGAGCGGACGAGGTCTCAATTCACGCAATGAACGTAAAAGAGCGCCAAGACCTTGCCGATGTCCTGCCTGCCGGGCGTTATTTTGGCGTGAGCCTGGGTCCGGGGAACAAAGGGCTGTATTATGCGCTCTTCACGCCGCACATTGGTACGACGGTATGGCTGCACACCTTCGGCATTCCCATTGAGAAGGATGTAAAGATTTTCGGCGGCGAATATCACGGGACAAAGCTGGGAGAACTGGACTTTGTGGGTGCGCAGGTAACTGACAACCAGCGCTATCTGATCGTCCAGATCAGCCACGGAGTTCCGTCGACGCGTGACGATATTCTGGTCAAGGACCTGCGCAAACCGGAGAGCGATTTCATGCCGCTGGTTTATGGGGTCGACGGTCACACGCAGGCGGCGAACATCGACGACCGCTTCTTCCTGATGACTGATTCTCAGGCTCCGAATGGCCGTATCGTCGAGGCGCTTCCCGGCGGTCAGCCATCACAATGGAAGCCTGTGGTTACCGAAGGTAAAGATGTGATCGACAATTTCAATGTAGTGGGTGGCAAGCTGTTCGTCACGCGCCTGAAAGATGTAAAGACCGAAACCACGATCTACAGTCTTGACGGCGTCCCGACGGGAACGCTGACATATCCCGGCATTGGCTCGGGGTCGATTGTCTATGGCCTTTCCGACCAGCCCGAGGGTTTCTATACTTTTGAATCATTCATCAGGCCGCAGACGATTTATCGCTACGATACGAAAACCGGTAAATCTGAGGTCTTTGCAGCACCGAAGGTTCCATTCGACTCGTCGCAGTACGAAGTGACGCAGGTCTTCTATACATCAAAAGACGGCACGCGAGTGCCGTTGTTCATCGCCGGCAAAAAAGGACTGGCACGCGACGGCAAGGCGCGCCTGCTGTTGACTGGTTATGGCGGATTCGACGTTGCCATGACGCCGAGGTGGGGCTCTGGAGCCGCGTGGTGGATGGAACAGGGCGGATTCTTCGCGCTGCCGAATCTGCGGGGCGGAAACGAATACGGTGAGCCCTGGCACAAGGCAGCGATGTTTGAAAAGAAGCAGAATGTGTTCGATGACTTTTTCGCCGCAGCCGAATATCTGATCAAAAACGGTTACACGACGCCGCAGCATCTCGGAATCATCGGGTACTCGAACGGAGGGCTGCTGATGGGCGCAGCGATGACGCAGCGGCCCGACCTGTTTGCTGCAATTATGTGCGGCTATCCGCTGCTGGATATGTTGCGCTATGAGAACTTCGAGTTTGGACGGGCGTGGACGACTGAATATGGCAGCGCGGAAAAGGCGACGGACTTTGCTTACATTGCAAAGTACTCGCCTTACCAGAACGTGAAGACCGGAGCCAAATATCCGGCCGTTATGTTCTTCACCGGGGACAGCGATACGCGTGTCGATCCTCTGCATGCCCGCAAGATGGCCGCACTGATGCAGGCTGCAAGCGGCAGCGACCGTCCTATTCTGCTGCACTATTCGCTGACGGGCGGTCACAGCGCAGGGGTTTCGCTGACACAGCGGGTGGACGACTCGGCGGATGAGCTGGCGTTCCTGTGGAATGAAACCGGCGGCAAGTAAAGCGAACCCCGTATCGCTGTCCCGGTCATCGTATATCTCAAAATGAGCCATCGCCGGACAACGATTAACGTTGTCCTTTTCCTCTCCGATAAAGCGCATACCTGCGTAAGCCGGTGTGTCGCTTTCGGGTGACCGCGCAAATGGCGCGGCTTGCTCGTCGAGAGGAAACGAAACAAATGGCAGAACGGGTTCAAGAAGGATGCGAGCAGCGATTTCTTCTGGCTGCGCAGGCATCCCTGGACGGCTTCTGGGAATTCGATCCGCCTGCGAACACAGCGCACTACTCGCCGCGATGGCAGGCGATTGCAGGTTTTGA
>DATAQX010000096.1:0-3451 GCA_036264455.1 Silvibacterium sp.
TGCCGGTGACCATACTGCGAGGGTCCCACCCGTTCCCATCCCGAACACGGAAGTTAAGCCTCGCTGGGCCGATGGTACTGCACGCGTAAGTGTGTGGGAGATTAGGTGATCGCCGGCATAAGTCTCTAGAAAAGCCCGCTCCCTGGAACAAATTTCGGGGAGTGGGCTTTTTGCGTTTGGCGGCCACCCTATGGGTGGATTGAAACCCGGAATTTGCCTTGATAGCGCGGATGTGGTTCCGTCGTAGAATACGGGCATGAGCACCATCCTCGAAATCCCGAAGCTGCCGAGCACGGTGGTGCTGGATCCTCCCCTTACGGATGAGGAGTTCGAGAGACTGTGTGCGGCCAACGACTTTGCGCGACTCGAACGAACGAAAGAAGGCAAGATCGTAGTGAATGCACCGGCGGGCGGAGATACCAGCAGCGGCAACAGCGAAATTGGGGCGCAGTTGCGAGATTGGTGGAAACAGCATCGGCGAGGCCGAGTTTTCGATTCAAGTGGTGGATTTTTTCTTCCCGACGGTTCCGTTCTAAATCCCGACGCGGCTTATGCGACAGCGGAACAGATGCAGGGCCTCACAAAGGAAGACAGGAAGCATTTTCTGCATTTCACGCCGGCTTTCGTGATCGAACTGCTGTCGGCGAGCGACAGTCTCGCGGAATCCAAGCGGAAGATGGAGGCCTGGATCAGCAATGGCGCAAAGCTGGGATGGCTGATCGATCCATACACCCGTAATGTCCTAGTTTTACGAACCCGGCCATCCAGTCCGTCTTGAGACGACCGACAAAGTCACAGGGACCGGGCCGGTCGCGGGATTCGTGCTCGATCTTGCTGCTGTCTGGAGCCTTTACGAAGACTGAAGCGAGATGTTCGCCGGTAAATCCTCGTACTGCAATAAAAACCTGATGTTTCTGCGCGAAGCTGTTCCCGACGATGTGCCCGGCATCTGCGCGCTGGAACGGCGGCATTTGCGTATTGCTTCTCAACGTGAAGATTCGAACAACGCGAAAGCCGCACCCTGCGGGTCAGCCAGAACCGAGAAGCGTCCGGCGCCTTCGATATCGGTGGGCGGTACCCAGACGCTCGCACCGAGAGACTTCGCTTTGCCTGTGAAGGTGTCGCAGCTCGACGTTAGAAAGTAGGCCAGCCAGTGCGGTGGCGCTCCCGGCGGCAAGAACTTCGAAGGCGTCGCGCCGCCAATAAACTCCTCGCCATTCTTGATGTGCAGATAGCCTGACAGGTCCTTGTCCTTGCCAGGATCAAATTGCCAGCCGAAGAGACCAGTGTAGAAGGGAATGGCGCTGTCGCGGTTTGGCGTATTGAGGTCGGCCCAGCAGAGCGTGCCATCGACTCCACCAATTCCAATACCGGTGTGCGCTTGGGGCTGCCAGATCGCGAATGCCGCTCCTGTCGGATCGTGGACGATCGCCATCCGCCCGTGTTCGGCGACATCAAAGGGCGGAGCGATGAGTGTTCCACCAAGCCCGGCGACGCGGCCCGCACTTTCGTCTGCATTAGCGACAGCAATGTAGATCATCCAGTGAGGAGGGGCTCCGTGGGTCAGCTGGTCAGGGCGCAGTTTGTATCCTGCCGCGGCTTCGCGTCCGTCGAGTTCGAACATGGTATAGACCTGGTCAGGTCCCATGGGGATGTCGTTGGCCCTCCACCCAAAGAGTGAACCGTAGAACGATTTGGCGGCGTCCTGATCGGTAGTGGCCAGCTCAATCCAGCAAAAACTTCCGGGTGCGTGATGGTCGATGTTCGGCATGGCCGGAAGTATACGACCGGGAGACAATCCTGAAAACCAAAATGCGGTTAACAAAAGGTACATTGCTCGAGGTGGCCTGGCCCGGATAGTATCGGCACACAATGGCAGTCAAGAAGGCGGCAATTAAGAAAAGCAACAGCGCTCAATCGGCGAAATCTGCTGAAGCGCAACTCGACGAGTTCCTGTCAAAGTTCAAGCCGGAGATCGAGGCAACGGCCAGGCAGGCGCTCAGGAAAATGCGAGCGCGGCTGCCCGGAGCAATCGAGCTGGTCTACGACAACTACAACGCATTGGCGATCGGCTTCAGCCCCACTGAGCGTGCTTCGGATGCTATCTTTTCCATCGCGCTTTATCCCCGCTGGGTGAGCCTGTTCTTCTTGATGAACGGCACGAGACTGCGCGATCCGGAATGTTATCTGCAAGGTAGTGGAACGCAGGCGCGGCATATTGTGCTTGAGAATGCCGCGACACTCGATGATCCCGCGGTGCTGGATCTGATGGGGCAGGCACTAGAGCTTGCGCCGAAGCAGATTGACGCAGGGCAGCCACGCAGGCTGATTGTTAAATCGATCTCGGCAAAGCAGCGGCCACGACGGCCAGCGTCGTATGTGGGCGACTTGCGCTAGTCTGAAGACAGACCCTGCATGTGCGCTTATCTGACCCGACCTGTCTTGGCAAACGTTCTGAGAATTGCCATCGTGCTTCCCTTCCTCTTTACGATTCCCGGCTCGCCCGCAGTGGTACATCGTCCGGGCCCGACGATGCCGCTCTGCCCGCGTCAGATTTCGTTCAAAGCCAGTTATCTGGTGGAGACGGTGCCAGGCGGGGGACCGAGCTTCCTCTTTCGAATTGAGAACGGCACAGCGAAGCCGATCATGCTGGCTGAGCCCGTCCCGTCGAGCGCACACTGGTATGCGCGAGTTGGAAATCGCTGGTTGTGGCGCGCCTCGAGTGGGGCGGGTGGCAGTTACGTCGATGCAGTCAACGAAAAAGGGCCGGTCTTTGCTTATCAGCCCAAGAGCCCTCCTGCCCAGCCGAAGTATATTACGGTTCCCGCGCATGGGAATTACGAGTGGACAGCAGGCGAGCATGAGATTCCAGCTCTTTCCTATAGACCGAGCTGCGCGCTGTGTAATTACCCCGGCGAGCATGAATACGAGGCGGTCTTTGCGTATGCCTATCTGGCGCCTGCTCAGGAACGTAAGGACGGTTTGCTGGCCTGCGGGCTGCGCTCGAATCTGGTGCCCATGCCCCCAAAGAGTGTTTCAAAATAACAAATTTAGCGAAGAAAACGAACGACTCTGACGTCCTGGCACAGATTTCTCTCGTCTAGTTGGATGGAACAAACCCGCAACGGTGTTTGCCGGCGGGGTTCTATACAAGTGTTGGAGGAACAACACATGATGCGAAAAACGCTTTGCACCCTTGCACTTACCGGGCTGCTCTCCCTGGCTGGTAGTGCCGCTCTTGCTCAAGATAACGCTGCGCCCCAGCAGGCCCCAGGCCAGTCGGGACGCGGCCCTGGCCGGATGAATCCGGAAGCGCAGCTGGAGCGCCTGACGAAACAACTGAATTTAACGGCCGACCAACAGGCCCAGATCAAGCCGATTCTTGAAAGCCGGGATCAGCAGGCGAAGCAACTCTGGCAGGATCAGTCGCTCGCACCGCAGGATCGGCATA
>DATAQX010000140.1:0-13794 GCA_036264455.1 Silvibacterium sp.
GTGCACCTGCAGATCCTGATTGCGCAGGGTGAGCCGTTGCCGGTGCGGCAGGAGGACATTCAGCTTCGTGGACATGCAATCGAATGCCGCGTCTACGCCGAAGACCCCGACAACGGCTTTTTCCCTTCACCCGGCCGCATCACCCGGCTGCTGCAGCCCGGAGGGCCCGGCATTCGCGAAGACTGCGGCATCTACGAGGGCTGGGTGGTGCCCATGGACTACGATCCCATGCTCTCCAAGCTCGTCGCTTATGCGCCCACCCGAGAGCTGGCTATCGCGCGCCTGCTGCTGGCCATTGACGAGTACGTTATCGGCGGCATTCGCACCAATCTCGGCCTCTTCCGCCGCATCCTGAGCGATGACGACTTCCGCGCCGCTCGTATCGACACAGGGTATCTCGACCGTCTGCTTGCGCAATCTCCGTCTGACGAAGACGCAAGCGACGAAACAGTTGCCGCGATCGCTGCTGCCTTGTTCGAGATCTCTCGCAGCGTCCCCGCCGCCAGCCAACCCTCGGCGAGCGTGTGGAAATCCGCGGGCCGCAGGGAAGGGCTGCGAGAAGGTTTGCGTTAATGAAGCTCGAAATCGAAATTCAGGGGCGGCTGCGCACCATAGAACTGGAGACGGGCGCGTCTCCCGGGCAATATCGCATCATGCTTGATGGAGAACCACTCGAAGTCGAAGCCCGGCTGCTGCGCCCCGGTGTGCTATCGGTGATCATTGACGGCCGCTCGCATCGCGTGGTGCTCGAGGACGACGCACCGTCAATGAACGGAAACGGCCGGGCTATCTTTCTTTCCGGCAGACGATTCTCTTATCGTGTGGAGGACCCGCGGTCGCTCAGGGCCCGCCGCGCGCACGCCGGTGGGAGCGACGGGCCTAAAGTCATCAAAGCTTCCATGCCGGGACGCGTAGTGCGCGTCCTGGTCGAGCGCGGCGCAGAAGTCGAAGCTCACCAGGGCATTGTGGTTATCGAAGCCATGAAGATGCAGAACGAGCTGAAATCGCCCAAATCCGGAAAGGTTGCGGAGATGCGCGTCGTCCCCGGCGACACGGTGATTGCGGGTGATGTACTCGCTGTGATCGACTGAGAAGCTTCAGTGGATCAACTGCTTCGTACCCTCACGCCAGCTCCGATACGCCGCGTCCAGTACACGCTGGTTGTGCAGCGCATCTTCTGCTGTGGCCCGATATGCCTCCCCGCCTTTCACCCACGCTGAAAAGCCATCGAGCATGCGGCCGTAGGCGTCTTCGTTAGAGACGCGTTTGCTGGCGACGACGCCTCCGTTGCGCCGCAGCACGACGTCGACGGGGTAGTCCACAGTCAGCCCGTTCTCGCAAAGAATCACACCGGTTTCTCCCACCACTTCGACCACCGTGCGATATTCGGCGCGCGTCGTTACCGTAACCGCGGCCATCGCACCCGATGCGAGGTCGAGACCCAGCACCGCATGTGACTCCACCTGGCCGGAACCCGCGTCGCGATGCGCAAGTGTGCTTACTGCCGTCACATCTGTACCGAGCACAAAGCGCAGGGCGTCCAGGCAATGGATGCCCACATCGCCGATTGGGCCGCCGCAGGCCAGCGCCGGATCGTAAATCCATGTTCGGGGGCTGCCCTCAGCCGAGTAGGAGAACTGCGAATGCGCGAGCACAGGCTTGCCAATGCGACCCTCGGCAACCCACTGGCGAATGAGGTCCAGGCTGCGGTTGTAGCGCATATTCTGTGCCACGCCGAAGCTCACCTGAGCGGCCTTCGCCGCAGCCAGCATTTGTTCTACTTCGGAGGCGTTCAACGCCAGTGGCTTTTCACACAAGATAGCCTTGCCATGCTTCGCCGCCAGCAGTACGTGTGAAAGATGCAGCGCGTCGGGAGAAACGATGAACACCGCATCAATCTCTGCTGAAGCGCAGAGCGCCTCAGGCGTATCAAAGACATGCGGTATCGAGTAGTCGCTGGCGTTGGCGCGGGCCTTCGTGGGGTCGCGCCGCCACAGGCCCACCAGCTTCGACTCGTGGGCCTCGGCAAAGCCTTTCATCAGCCTGCGGATGGCGTGATGTCCAAAGCCCAGGATGCCGTATCGAGTCATGATCTGCGTCTACTGGGCGCTGTTCTTGAAGATCTGTTCGGCGAGGTAATTCTCAACGTGCGACTGGTCACGCAGCATTTCGAGGTAGGCGTTCTCCAGCAACTGCGAACGTGCATCGCGCAACTGCTTGCGGATCGCCTGCTGCACGCGCGGATCGTTGAGTTCGCGCTGGCCCGCAGCTTCCTTGTCCACCAGCCGGTAGATCGCGTAACCCATAGCCTTCTTGCCCGCCGGAGTGTTTCCGTAAAGCGTCAGAACCTCGGTCACCTGCCCCGGCTGCAGTTTATTGATGGCGGCATAGACTTCGGGCTCGGCATGTAATTGCGATTCGGAAACGAAGCCCATATCTCCGCCGCTCTGAGAGTTGCCCAGCTCGGAAAAGTTGGCCGCGAGCATGCCGAAATCCTCGCCGCTCACGATGCGATTGTGCAGCGTCTCTATCTTCTTTTTCGCATCGGCATCGTTCGTCGCCTTGCTGTTCTGCAGATTGCCCACTTGCTGTGGCGGAGTTGGAACGGAGGTGACGACAATCTGCGCCAGATGGTACTGCGGCTCGATCAAGTTGAACTCCGTCTTATGCGCGTTGTAGTAACTCGCGATATCGGCGTCGGTGATGTTGATCTTCGAGTTTATTTCCTTGTTGAAGAGCTTCTCTTCCGTCTTGCCTGTCCGGATCTGCCGCTTCATCGAGTCGAGTGTCAGATGCTTCTCGGCCAGAAACTTATCGAACTCCTCCTGCGTGTATGGCGCCTTAACCTCATTCAGCTTGCTGTCGACCTCTTCATCGCTGGCCGTCAGGTTCAGCTTGGCCGCGCGCTGCATGACGATCTCCTGATCGATCAGATCGCGAACGACGTTCAGCCGGACAATATCGCCCTGCTCCTTCGAAGGCTGCTGGTGCGATTCGCCCAGCGTGTCCTGGTAGCGGGCCTCGACGTCGGAGCGCAGGATGGGTTTGCCGTTTACGGTTGCTACGGTGTCCGGACTGTGGCCGCGCTGGCAGCCTGCGGCGCCGGCAGCACACACAGCAGCAAGAGCCAGCATGGCTGGGGCGTTCATGAAATTCATTTTGTTTACAGGGTTTGAGGGAAAAGCAGTACGAATGGCGTTCAGTCGAAATTGCAACAGTCATCTCCTTGAGGGTCGCACGCAAGCCGCGTCGACACCTCGGCCAGTCTAAAAACCTTATCCGGACGGGCTAATTCAAGCATAATGCGCCTGGCTGTTACTGCAAAGCGTCGAAGCACCTAATTGGCCCCCGGCGCGGACCCAGGAGCAGGCTTAGGAACAGGCGCAGGAGAGGGTGCCTCCGCAGGAACCGCTGTCTTTGTTCCCGGCTGCCCCTGCGGGTTATTTGGTTTTTCCGGTTGATTCAGCTCATTCGGAGGTGGCGTAATCCCTTCCGACACCAGCGCACGGTCGATCACGGCCCACAGCTCCTTGGCAGGTAACGCTCCTGCCATCATCTCTCCGTTTACATAGAGCGTCGGGGTTTGTTGAAGCCCCAGGGCATCGGCCTGCTTCATTTCCGCTCGTACCCCGGATTCATCCTGCTTCACGATGCAGGCATCGAGCTTTGCGGCATCGAGCTTGCTTCTTTCGCCCTGCAGCCGGGCAACCTTATCCAGCATTGCGGTCGCTTTCCCCAGATCGTGGTCCGGGCCGGTCACATCCTGACCGTGCGCATGCAAATAGTCCACGTAGGTCCAGTAGGCCGGCGTACTCTGTGCGGCCAGGCAATTCGCATTTACCGCCGCGTGCACCGCCCAGGGGTGGATGTCTTCGAGCGGCAGGTCGCGATACACAATCTTCACCAGGCCGTGATAGTGCTCCAGTGTCTCCGGGAACAGTTCCGCGTGCATCTTCGCGCAGTAGGGGCATTCCAGGTCGTCGTAATTCACGATGACAACCTTTGCATCGGGATTTCCACGAACCGGCCTGTCGCCCGCCGGTACAATCGCTGCCGGATCTTTAGAGATGTCCCACTTTGACAGCCGCACCAAAGTATTGCCGTCTTTCGACAACAGAAACGGGAGCGTCTGTGAGTGATCGGGATGCCCGGGCAGCGAAAATGTAACCTGCACCGTGTCGAATCCTGCGAGATCGCTCGGCGTACGCGGCCCGACGGTAATCTCGTACTCCGACGGGACGTTGAGCTTCGAGCGCACCAGCACATCGATCTTGCGGGTAGTCTTCAGATCAATATTGCTTACTGCAGTTTGGGCCTTGCATCCTGCGGCGGCAAGCGCCAGCAGGCAAACAAGGGAGAGTCGAATTCGCGGCAAAACAACCACCTTTCGGGATATATCGATTATCGCATCCCGGGTCGGTTGTGGTCGCGGTTGGAGGCCTGTTGGCCAAGGCTTCTAGTAAACCCGCTCGGCTCGCTTCAGGCTGCCCGCAGACCCCACGCCGGCCAGCGTAAAACTATACAAATACTGCGTGTCGTTTCGCACGCTGCCCAGCGAATAGCGCCGTACTTCGAAGCTCAGCCCGCAGCAATTCCAGTTGTAGCCCGTCTGCGCTCCGATGTATTGCAGTTGATCCTGAGCGAAGTCGTAGCCCAGGTTCATGCCCGCGCTCACTCCCCGCTTGGTCGGGCTTCCATAGACGCCTGACAGCCGTATCTGGTTGAATTGGGTGATCGGAGGTGTAGTGGTTGTGCTCACGGGAGCCGAAGCAGCCGCGGGAGCCGACGGCAGCTCTCCTACCGCTGTTCCAGCCGGTGGGGAGGCTCCGGCCAGCGTGTCCAGATGCGCGAAGCCTACCGTGAAAGAGTAGTCGTCGTGCCGATACGATGCGAAGACATTGCTCGAATTCAACCGTCCTGCTCTGGGGTCGTAGTCCAGGTCCCATTCCACATCCGTGGCTCCTGATGTGCGCCAGTTCAGCCGGGAAATCACCGGTGAGTAGTTGCGCGGCCTCCTTAGAAAGGCCACGCCACTCAAGTCCAGTGTGGTATCCAGCACGTTGCGCGTTCCGGGGGTGACCGCATGGCCAAAGTTGGGATCGAAGAAGTATTTCTGCCCCACCCGCCAGGTGAGCCAATCCACCGTCTCGCCGCCACAAACGTCATCCGGCCCCAGCGCTTCGTCTCCGGTGCAGGGGTGCGAATGCAGGCGCCGTAGAAAAAGGCGCTGTGTCAGAAAGTATTGAAGCTCATTCGTGTTGCTGGCTACATCCACGCCGTCAAATTTCAGAACAGAATTGAAGTTGTCGATGCCTGCAACGTAGAGATACCGCACCTCGGGCTCGATCGCGTGGCGCACCTCGCCGCCCAGCAGGCGCACCAGCCATGGTGCGGAGAAATCCCGCAGCAGGGCCGGGGGACGAAGGTCTGCGCCCGCCTCCAGATTTTTTCGATTCAGGGTAGCGTCACGTTCTGTTGGAACCATGCCCAGAGGGCCGGGGTCCTGGCTCTTTCCATAGAACGTATCCCGCACCCCTACCACCGGGCGCAGTGTCCAGCCGTCGAAGTGCAGCGGCAGTGCCAGGTGTGGATAGAAGTCGAGCCGGGGCACAATCCGTGACGTCTGAAATCCCGGCTCGGTCCGTGAAAGCCCCGTGCCCGTCACATCCGCGCCCCACATGAGCAATGGCGACCCGCCGAGCGGTTGATCCAATGCTTCGAACTCCAGCGTGGGAGTGTGCAGGATGCGAATCTCTTCCTGGCCACCGGGGGAGCTCTGGTTGCTTTGGAAGCTCTGATAGCGATTGAAACCGACGGCCCCGAAATATCCGTCGTGGGAGCGAGACAGGAAAACCTCCGACTTCACCTCGGAGTTGATGGCAGTCGCATAGTTCTCCTCAAAAGCCTGGCGGTAGGTATAGGAACTCAGATATTCGATGTCGCTCACTGCGCGGGTCTCGAAATTGAAATCGTGCCGCCCATCGACCAGCAGATCCACACCGCCCTGGTTCTCAGTTCCTGGCAGCCGGTCCAGCAGGCTGTGGAAACGCACTGTAGCAAAGTCGTAACCTCGGCCCTTGAAGCGGAACTGGCCCATCGGCGCGAAGCCGCGTTTAGAGAAATACTCCGCACCCACCCACAGGTCGGCGCTGCGCCCAAGCACGAAGTAGACTTCTTCGCCCAGGATCAGGCCCTTGGTCGTGTCGTTTCCGAAAATGGGGATCAGAAAGCCCGACTGGCGCGACTCGCCATTCACCGGGTGCGTTACGTAAGGCAGATAGAAGACCGGAACCCGTAGCAGTTCGAATACGCTGTTCTTCGCCCGGGCCTTGCCATCCTCAATAAAGAAATCGCGCGCGATCAGCTGCCAGTCCGGCTGCGGCAGCTGGCACGACGTGATTGTCCCACCGATCACGCGATAATTCTGCGGTCCCAGTTGGACCAGTTCCCTGCCGGTGAGCGCAAAAGGGTTTGCCGCTATAAACACTGCTCTACGGCGTGGCGTCCGTTCTCCGCCCAGCGTTCCGGTTATGTCATAGAAGTGGGCGGTATGCTGGTCCAGATTCATGGTGCCGTGCGAGGCTACAAAGTGCGCATCGTCCGGCCCCCCGTCCAGATGCAGGTTGCCCTCGGCTATCACCTCGCTCGTGTCGCGATTGAAGGTCGCATGGTCGGCCGAGATAACGTAATCCCTGTAATGGATCACCACACGGCCGTTCAGGATGTACATTCCACCGGAATCGGTCCTCACGTAGGTCTGGGTGTCGGCCTCGATCTTCACCGGCACACCCTCTGGAGGACGTGGTACAACGTGCGCCTCGGGAATTGCGCTCTGCAGGCTAGGGTCATCCGGGAAAGTCTGGCCGGGAAACGTCTCTCCCGCAGCTGGCGCAATCTGTGTCTGAATTTGTCCCTGCCGGCCGCCTGAGGAACTGCTCTCTTCTGCGGGGGGAAACTGCTTCGTTAACGCCTGGGACCAAAGCTGCGGATGACAGAGCAGTAGCAGCGTGGTAAACAAAAAAGTGCGGGCTCTCATCGCAAAGGGCAACCTAAGAATAGCAAAGCCGTTGGCTCTGCCTCCGAGCCGATGGAAGCGCCGCCGCTCTGGCTCAACAAATCGTTCTCTCGCCAACATTGGAGTGATCCCAATGATCGCACCATATGTGTCCGGATGCCTCGATCGGCACGCGCGTGGAAACGTGAATCCGCTCCCTCCTATCCTCTCTGTAATTGTCCCCGGCTACAACAACAGACGCGTTTTGTCCGGTTTCTGTCTCGCTCTTCAACTCCGGACTGCGCATCTGACAGGAAAAGAGGATCGCCGTTGAGTACTTCGCCGCAGAGTGCCGTATACGAAGAAACTTCATCCACGCCTGCGTGGAAGCAGGAAGTGAATGCCCGCCTGGTTGCGCATCGTACTCGCCGCACCCGCAATCTGGCGAATCCTGAAGATCAACCCGCTCTCCCCGGTCTGGAAGGTGCCACGCTCTCCCGGTCGGAAGCCGCTCGCGCTACCCGCGTTGCCGCTCGCGTTGCTGAGCGCTACTCGAAAGCTCCTTCGTATAGCGAGATGCTCGCCGCTGAGACTGCTGCTCGCGCTGCCGCGCCACCGGTGGCCGATGTTCTATGGGCCGAACCAGATGTGCCTGCCGCCGAGTCCGAGGCGCAAGCTCAAATCCCCGAAGCCATTCCGGAATGCCCTCCCGCACCCGAGAGGATCCAATATCGCATTGACCCCGGGTCGCTGCCCGAACCACGCCGCGCCATTCTGCGGCAAGCTGTACCCGAACCGGTCCGTCATCCGGTGGCCGAGATAGTCGATCCCTTTGAGGATGCCGTCATCGCCCCCGCGCAACCCTTGCCCGTCCGTATCCTCGAATTTCCGCGCGAACTCATTGCCGCCCGCAAAGCGCGTCCCCGGCACGCCGAAGGGCCCCTGCGCGCCTCTCAATCGGAGCCGGAAAAGTCTCAGCTCCGAATTTTTGAGGTGGAATCCGAAGCCATTTCCCACGAAGCCGGCTCACGGGAGCCTATTGAGGAACAGGTTCTGCCCGAGTGGCACTCCATCCGCCTCGATGCAAAACCCCGCGAGGACAATCCGGTGCCCGCCCGTTTTAACCAGCATCACACAAGGCAAATGGAGAACCGTGCCGAACGGGAGTCCGGTGATCGCCCGCCGCAGCAGGGCTCGCAACCGGCCGGGGCAGCCCAGCCGGGCAAGCAACGCAGCCAGGACAATGCAGAGCAGCCCGATTCGCCTCAGTCCCGCTCGTCATTCTTCGACCTGTTCCCACTGCACGTCGCGTCTATCGAAGACCGTCTCATGGCCGGCATTGTCGATCTGGCCCTGGTCCTCATCGCGTTCCTGCTCTTCGTGCTTGTCTTCGTAGCCTGCACCGCACATCCGCCGGCGGGCAAGCCGGCGCTGATCGTCGGCGGAATCGCGCTTGTGTCCTTTTTCCTGCTTTACCAGTGGCTGTTCTTTACCTATGCCGACAGTACTCCGGGCATGCGCTATGCGAGGATCGCCCTCTGCACCTTTGATGACGAAAACCCATCTCGTAAGGCCCTTCAGTGGCGCATCGCAGCGCTCTTCCTGTCGGCGATGCCTCTAGGGCTGGGCTTCCTCTGGGCTTTGCTCGACGACGAGCGCCTGGGCTGGCACGACCGCATCACGCGGACCTATCAACGCAGCTACAAGTAGCGGGCGGCTATCCGCTTCTTAGCGCCTGGACTTTAGCTGGTCCAGCTTCCTCACCGCCCTGCCTGCTCGGCCGCTGCGCCCGCACCGATGAGAGCGAGAGTGTGGTCTTCCGGCAGAATCTCGACCGTATAGCTTTGCAGGGGACTCATCTTGACCATCTGGTACAGGTGCTCCTTGAGCCGCGCCAGATCGAGCCGCTGGATGTCGCGTCCGGTAAAGTAGAAGCGCCCCGGTCCTTCGAGGTGGATCTGCGTCGCGGTGGCGGCCGCCAGCGCCCGGTGCCACAGTTCCACGAACTCTGCGCAGCGCCGATCGCCTTTTCGTGCTTGGGCGAAAATTTCGTCCGGCTCCAGATCCAGGAAGCGCAGCCGCATGGCGCGGTGACCCGTAATACCTTCCAGGTGTCCCTTGCCGCCGCAGGCGCAGTAGTTTTCCTTGGGATCGATCGTGACCACCGTATGTCCGCCCTCCCATGGCCCTTCGGTATACGGGAAGCGCCCGAAGCCGATGCCATTGCCGATGGTCCACACGCGCACCAGGCGGTCCAGTTGCCCACGGGTTGCCGCCACGCCTGCCGCCACCGCATCAGCATCGTTCAACGCGTTGATGCTGTAATCCAGACCGCGGGCCGCCAGGGCATTCCTGACGGAACCCATAATATTTGCGCCCTTCAGCTGCTGCAGGTTAGGCGAGTCCTCGATCACACCATTGCGCACGATGCCGGGTACTGCGATTCCCACCGCCTCCACCCCGCTGCCCAACGGAGCCAGCTTGGCGATCAGATCGCAGAGCAGTTCTGCCAGCGCGTCGGCCGGCAGCTCGATCAGGCTGCCATTTTCGTCCGGATCATGTGTCGCGCCTGAATCTTCCGGGTATTGCTTCAGCTCACCCACTACCTTGTGATCTTCGAGCAGGCCCGCGACCACTTTCTCAGTCATGACTACGCCAACGGTCTTTGCCATATCGCCGCTCCTGTCTCCACGCCAGCCTTAATTTTCGAACCGGGCCAGGCGATTCACGCCATTGAATGCGGCTGCCTTGTAGCACTCGGCCAGAGTGGGATAGTTGAACACGGTATTGATGAAATAGTCCACGGTGCCGTCCAGAACCATTACGGCCTGCCCAATGTGCACCAGCTCCGCCGCACCCTCACCGATAATGTGGACGCCCAGAATCTGCCGTGTCTCTCGATGAAAAATCAGCTTCAGACGCCCCGTCGTATCGCCGCGAATCTGCCCACGCGCGATTTCCCGGTAGTACGCGACTCCCACTTCGTAGGGGACGTCTTCTTCGGTGAGCTGCTCTTCCGTCTTGCCGATGAAGGAAATCTCGGGAATCGTGTAAATCCCGTAAGGATAGAAGCTGGGGTTGGACTGCACGGCGGTTTCGCCGAAGGCCCGTTCCGCCGCGATGCGCCCCTGCTCCATCGACACCGAAGCCAGGCTGGGAAAGCCGATCACGTCGCCCACCGCGTAAATATGCGGAACTTTCGTCCGAAAATCCTTATCCACCGGGATGCGTCCGCGCGAGTCAGCCTCGATCCCGGCTGCCGGGAGGTTCAGGTCGGCGATATTCCCCTGCCGCCCGACCGCGTACAGCAGCGCATCGCCTGACAGTTTCTTCTTGCTCTCCAGATTCGCCACCACAGTGCCGTCCGCAAGCTCTTCAACGCTTTCGACTTCCTCGTGCAGGCGCATGGTCACTCGGCTGTCGCGCAGGTGGTAGCTCAGCGCCTCAACGATCTCCTGGTCGGCGAACTCCAGCAGCTTGGGCCGCTTTTCCACCAGCGTCACGCGCACGCCCAGTGCGGAGAACATGCACGTGTATTCAACGCCGATCACGCCGCCTCCCACTACGATGAGCGTCTTGGGCAGCGACGGCAGTTCCAGAACCTGGTCGCTGTTGATAATAGTGCGGCCGTTGATCGGCACCTTGGCCGTATCCGCCGGCTTGGTACCCACAGCGATCACGATATTCTCCGCCTCGTGCACCTGCGACCCGTTCATGCTCACGATGCGGACATGATTCGCATCCTCAAAGCTTGCTAGGCCGGTCATCACGTCGACGCCATTGCGCGATAACTGCGCCTCGGTGACATCGATCTCGGTTTTGATTACGTGCTGCACGCGGAAGGCAAGATCCGACATGGTGATCTTTTCCTTCACCCGGTAATTCATGCCGTAAATCGAGCGGTAGTTATAGCCGGAGAGATGCAGCACCGCCTCGCGCATGGTTTTGCTGGGAATGGTGCCGGTATTGATGCACACGCCGCCTACCACATTGCGCATCTCCACCAAAGCCACACGCTTGCCCTTCTTCACCGCGGAGACCGCCGCGCGCTGACCTGAAGGGCCCGATCCGATCACGAGTAAATCGTAAGTAGCCATGTTCTCCGTGGACTCACTGGAACCGTATCACGCGCCCATCTTAACCTCGTAAGTGTATGCCTAGCGTGAATCTCTGGTGTAGCATTTCACAGCCCAATTCGGGATATCTTTCCGTTTCGACCGTCTATAGTCTAAAAATGCTGCTCTACGCCATCACCTGTCGCCGGCTGCTGCCGGGCAGCGAACAGGAGCGCCAGGCAACACTCGTAGCCCTGGCCAGGGACTGGGTGCTCGGAGGCGTGGATTACATTCAGGTCCGTGAGAAAGACCTGCCACCAGCCGATCTGCTGGCGCTGACTTGTCAGATCGTCGCTGCAGTCAGACGCGAAGAGAGGCAGACTCGTGTCATGCTCAATGGGCCGGCAGCAATCGCTCTCGAAGCTGAAGCCGACGGAGTCCATCTGCCCGGCCATGCGCCGCCAGCCGCCGTCGAAGCCGCTCGGCGTCTCTATCGCAGCGGTGGCCGCGAAGCTGTCGTGAGCAGGGCATGTCATTCGGCCGATGAAGTCCGCGCTGCCCGCGACGCATCGCTCATCGTCTTCGCCCCGGTGTTTGAAAAAGCCTCCGAGCAAAACGACTCTGGAAAGAAAACTCTACCCGGGCTGGGACTCGCAGCACTCTCCGAAGCCTGCCGCTCCGCCAAGCCCGTGCCCGTGCTAGCCCTCGGCGGCGTCACCCGCGAAAACGCCCGCGCCTGCGTCGATGCCGGAGCCGCAGGCATCGCAGCCATCCGCCTCTTTCTCGGCGAAGACTGGCGCCAGCTACGTTAGCTGTGCACGAGTCGCCTGTAAACTCAATCACGAAGCGCAAAGCAGCACTGACTGGTCCTAGCTGCCCGCTTTTGGCGGCTTCAAATATGTCCCACTACAACAGCTTTGTCCGCATCCCGGCTCTCGCCATCCGCCAGAAGATCCGGCCGCTCCCCCGCATCGGCCTTTTCGACGAGGACCTTCTCCGTCTGCGCGTCTGGCCGCAGGACATTGACTTCAATCTGCACCTCAACAACGCGCGCTACCTCAGCTTCATGGACTACGGCCGTATCCACCTTTCCGCTGTCACCGGCATCCTCGCACCGGTCCTGAAGGAGCGCTGGATGCCGCTCGTTGGCTCGCTCTCCATCACCTACCGCCGGCCGCTAGGCCTCTTCGCGTCCTTCACTCTCACTACCCGGACCCTTTGCTGGGACGAGAAGTGGGTCTACATGGAGCAGGTCTTCCGTTCGCCGGAGGGCCTGGCCGCCATTGCCTGGGTTAAAGGCCTCTTCCGCGCCAGGGACGGCAACATCCCACCACAGCGCATCGTCGATCTGATCGCGCCCGGCACCGCCTCTCCGCCCGTCCCCGAATCTCTCGAACAATGGAACGGCCTGACGAAAGGGAAGCTCCAAAGCAGCGAGTGACAAATCAGTCCTCCATCATTTTCTCCTGTGCATTCTCCCCGCTTTCTGCAACAATTCGTTGAATTTCGGGTCACTCGAAAGCCGTCGTGCGAGGACGAACAACATTCGCCCCTGCCAAAGCGGCACTGGAGCCGGATGAGCAACATCAACGGCAAAGTCTACGCGATGAACGCCATCACGCCCATGAAGCCATGGAAGACATGGATTCTTCGTCTCCTCTTCGCGGTGCTCGGGCGCTTCAAGTCGAAGCAGGCGGACCTGATCAACCTGTCCTTCATCGAGTTTGCCCGCTGGGTCATCCTCCCGCGTCATCAGTTTCCGTTCCTCGGCAAGGGTCAGGAAAAAGAAGACCTCCAGTACGACTATCTCCTCTTCTTCAGCAACTTCAATGGCACGTGGAACCAGTACATCGACGCCTTCTCCGCTGTGTTGAGCAGCGGCCTGAACATGATTTGGCGATGGAGCGAGAAGTTTCCCGGCTCCGTTCCCGTCACTCTTTTCAAGGAATACATCGCCCGCATGCAGTTCGATACCGACTACTACTACACCGCCTATCCTCACGCCACGGCGAACGACGTGAAGTCGGCGCACGTGGTTCAGGCGGCCCTCGATAACCTCGTACAGCAGAGCCCGAATCTCGACGCGCAGCAATTTGCATCGGCATATCTCAACTTCGTGATCCAGGTACAGTCTCATCTGGGCGAGACGGGCGAAGCCCCGTCCGTTTTTTAGAGAAGAAAACTGTGTAGGTAGAAACTATGGCGAATCAGAATGGCGCAGTATTTGGCCTGACGATCCTGTCGCCCATCATCGACGACGAGACCGCCATCCCTTCCCACGATCTCCAGATCCGCAAATATCTCGCGTCTCTTTCAACCGGCGAGCAGAGCCCCTTTGCCCTGGCGCCCGGTACGCACCTCGCCCGTCTCGTAGTCATGGACGACGTGATCTACGTTGGCATGCCCGCCTGCGAAGAGCACCTGAAATCCAAGTACCTCATCTTCGAATCAAATTTAGACGGCGATCTCGACATCTACCTGACTGGTCTGGCCCGAAGCGTTCCTCAGCATCTCGACGCCATCTGGAGCCATTGCGTAGGCTATCCCGGCGCGGCGGACACGCGGGCGTTTATCGGCTATATGAAAGCTTGTCAGATCGAAACGACATTTTTCTTCGCCGCCGTGAACGATAAAAGCGTGACCCAGACCCTGCGCGCGCTCCAGACACAACGCGCCGTAGCCGATTTCATCGCTGATCATCAGGGAATACCACCGGAACAGTTACAAATAGAATTTTCGCGCTTC
>DATAQX010000165.1:0-9319 GCA_036264455.1 Silvibacterium sp.
TGCGGACATAGCGAACCCTCAAATGGTTGGTTGTGTAAGTAGTTAGAGTTGAACGACGAACCAACCGCTCTCGGTTGGCACGGCTGCATAGCGAGACACAGAATGCTCATCGGTTACGGTGAGCATCATGCTTGAGCGACCTGATTCATCCCAGGAAGTAAGGACGACCCAGCGCTGCATTCCAGTGGAAATATTTTGGGCGTGTTGCACGGCGTGAGGTGCAGCCTGTTTGTGCAAAGCGCGGCCTGTGCTTACTGTCCGCCTTGCGACCTGGGGCGTCTGACCGGAGGGCAACGTAGCCTTCAGCAGAGTCACATGGGGAGGAGCTGCGGGATGGAACCCGACTCGCTGATATGACTGATATCCCATCGTCGGCGATCCCTGTGCTTCGGTGCTGGCAGCAAGAGGCGGTTCGGGGGTCGAGAACGAGATGAACTGTGGGCACCGTGAAAGCCCGGCTGCTCCGCCGAGCAGAGCGAGAACGATCGTGCTCAAAACCAGCCGCGCCTGTAGCCGGGTCATGCCTTCTCCGCGACGCAGGATGCTGTGTACACGATGGCTCAGTTCCGACTGCCGCTCCCATGCTCCAAGCGAAAGAGATACTCCCCGTTGGTCGAGATGGTGTTCCGCCAGGCTAACCAGGCAGGTTGCATAGGCCTTGGGTGCCTTGGTGAAGCGAAGAACTCCATCATCGCAAGCCAGTTCGCGCTCGTAGCAGAGACGCCTCTCAACCCACATCAAAACCGGATTCAGAGGAAACAGCACCAGGCCGATTTTCTGAAACAGGTTGATCCAATCGTCGGCCCTGCTTAGATGCCCCATCTCATGGAGAACAATCTGTTCCAGCTCGGCCGGCGTAAGCTTCTCAAAAAGCCAGAGGGGGATGAGAATTCGCGGAGAAAAGAAGCCGATCACACTTGGACGGTCGACTTCGGTTGAAGTGCAAAGTTGTACGGGCCGCGAGCCAACTCTGAAAGGCCACGAAGCAATACCCGCGCCTGATTCAACCAATGTCGATCTCTTCCAGAGTCCGCGCAGTCGAATCGCACTCATGGCCAGCTTTCCGGCTCGGACGAGAGACAGAGCGGCCCATAGAGCCGCAATCACAAAACTCCAGCGCACATCCATATGAATCATTGCGCCGGGTGCAGATATCGCCTGAGGCGATCGGCCTGAAAGATGGAGCAACGGAAGAAGCGCAATCACGAGGAAGACCGCCGTCCAAATGGCAAAGCGAGTGGCCGCCGATGTCCTGGGCACAAGGCGCAGACTGAGGCCCACGCCGACAGCCAGCAAAATGCCTTGCCAAATGCCAGAGACAAGGGAGTTTGCCGCAACTTGCGACAGGCTCTCGATCCAATGCAGAGTGACAGGTCCCATCGTGCTAGGCATTCCTCGTATTGTCCGACCTGGTACCGTCGGGCTTTGTCTTGCCGGATCCTGTGCTGTTGGATCCTGAGCTGTCCTCAGCTGTTTTGGCGATGGCGTCTCTTAAACGCTGCAACTCTTCCGGAGAAATCTCCTCATCGCCCAGCAGCGAAAGAAGCAGCCGCTCTCGAGAGTTACCGAAGAAGCGTTGCATCATGTGACGAACCTCGGACCTGCTCGCCTCGTGCTCCCCGACGCATGGGCTGTAGACATAGGCTCTGCCCTCCTGCCGGTGCTGGACGTAGCCTTTTTGTTCCAGAATCCTGATGGTGGTCAGTACAGAGTTGTAAGCAAGGGGAGCATCGCCGGGAATAGCAGCAACCAGATCACCTACGACCGATTCTCCACGCTGCCACAGAATCTTCATGAGCCGTAACTCGGCTTCGGTCAGCGTGATGGACCTTTTCGGTGGCATCGTCTACAGGCGTTTGACGAACAACTAATGGATTAGTTAGCAAGGGATGCCTAAATTTTGGACGCGGCAGCCTCAAAACCAGGAATTCCCAAAACCCGGTAGCTTCCTCATGGTCTATCGATACTTCCAGAATTAAAGTATTGGGCTGGAATTGTGGCGCCGCTTATACTCTCCTGCATGCCTCGGTCATTATCCCTGTCATCTCTTCTTGGCGCGGCTCTCGCCGCTGCCTCAGCGCTGGCGCAGAGTTCAGCAGCGACAACTCCGGCTGCAACGGCAGCAGCGGCTGGACCACACGCAATGACACTCGATGACCTGTTTCGCTTTCAGGATGTCGGCGATCCGCAGGTTTCTCCGGACGGCCAGTGGGTGGCCTACACCTTGAGCAGGGTAGATACGACCGCCGATAAGCGCATCACCGATCTGTGGATGGTCAACTGGGATGGATCGCAGGATATCCGGTTGACGTATGCCGTGGATTCTTCAGCGAGCACGCCGCGCTGGAGTCCGGATGGAAAATATTTGTCGTTCGAGGCTGAGCGGCCGGGCAAAGCCAAGGGCACGCAGGTGTGGGTGCTGGACCGTCGCGGCGGTGAAGCGCGGCAGCTCACGGATGTGAAAGGGCATCTGGGAGCATATACATGGTCGCCCGATGGCAAGAAGCTGCTATTAACCATTCGAGCCGATGACGATGCGGATAATAAGGACGATAAGAAGGACGACAAGAAAGAAGAAAAGCCGAAGCCGGTTGTGATTGACCGCTACCACTTTAAGCAGGACATTCAGGGATATTTGACGGGCACGAATCGTTCTCTCCTCTATCTGTACGACATCGATACGCAAAAACTGGAGAAGCTGACGAACGACGCCGCTCACGACGAAGGGAATGCGGTGTGGTCTCCGGATGGGAGCAAGGTTGCGTATGTGAGCAATCATGACCCGGAGTGGGATCGAACGATCAACACCGATGTATTCGTGGTGAACGCCGCGCCGAATTCGACCCCGAAGCAGCTGACCGATTTCAAGGGCGAAGATGGCGGGCGGCTTGCCTGGAGTCCGGACAGCAAATGGATCGCCTACACCCAGGGCAGCGATCCGAAGTTCGAAGAATACAACCAGAACCAGTTGGCAATTGTGGGCGCAGATGGAACGGCTCCGCGCATCCTGACGGCAAAACTGGACCGGAGTGTTTCCACACCGCGCTTCTCCGCTGATGGAAAAACAATCACAGTGCTGGTGGAAGATGACCGCTCGGAGTACCCGCTCGCCGTGAATGTCGATGACGGGACGACTCGGCGGCTGCTGAATGAGCCGGGTGTGGTGATGACGCAGAATGATGCCGCCGGGCACAGGGCTGTGGTCTGGACGACGGACTCGGCTCCCGGAAACATTTATGCCCTGGAGGAAGGCAGGCTTCGCAAGCTTACCGGCCACAATGACGCTCTGCTGGCACAGTTGAAGCTGGGTACGACACGCGACCTGAACACGAGAGGCAAGGACGGAACTGAGGTGCATGCGTTGCTGACGCTGCCGCCCGATGCCGAGGCGGGGAAAAAGTATCCGCTGCTGTTACGGATTCACGGTGGACCGAATGGCCAGGACGCGCACAGCTTCGTACTGGAGCGGCAACTCTTCGCAGCGCACGGATACGCCGTGCTGAATGCGAACTACCGCGGCGGCTCCGGTCGCGGCAAGGCGTATTCTGAGGCCATCTTTGCCGACTGGGGTCATCATGAAGTGGAAGACCTGCTGGCCGCAGTGGATGAGGCGGTCAGGGAGGGTTATGCCGATCCAGGCCGTCTGGGCGTGGGCGGCTGGAGCTATGGCGGCATCCTTACCGACTACACCATCGCCAGCGATACGAGATTCAAAGCGGCCACCAGTGGAGCGGGCGTGGGCAATCCCATCATGCTCTATGGGGTAGACCAATACATCCATCAATACGACAACGAGCTGCAACCGCCATGGAAGGCTCAGGAAACCTATATCAAGCTGGCCTACCCGCTTTATCACGCCGACCGGATTCATACGCCGACCCTGTTTATGGGCGGCGACAAAGACTTTAACGTTCCGCTGGTGGGCGGCGAACAGATGTACGAGGCGCTGCGCAGCCTGAATGTGCCGACGGAGCTGATCGTGTATCCGGGACAGTTCCACGGCTTCACGCGCCCGAGCTTCATTCGCGACCGTTACCAGCGTTATTTCGACTGGTATGACAAGTGGGTACTCGGAAAAACTCCTGCACCAGCAACACCTGCGCCAGCAAAGAAGGATTAAGGCATGTCTCAAGACTGCGGCTGGATAGAAAAGTCCAGCCGCGGCGACGATCTGTCAGCGATTGCAGCAGTTGGAAAATGCTACCCTCATCTGTACACCTCTCGCATGACTGACAGACAGCAAACTCCCCCCGACATTGCTCCAGGCACTGGTCCAGGCAAGGAGCTGAAGGCTCAGCTTGATCTCGTTACAATGAGCGGCGGAACGCGCTTTGTTCGCGCCTGCCTGCGCCAACCAGTGGACCGCACACCGGTGTGGTTTTTACGCCAGGCGGGACGCTACATGGCTGAGTATCAGGCCGTGCGGCAGCATCATTCCCTGCTGGAAATCTGCAAACAGCCAAAACTCGCCGCCGAAGTCACCATCACCGCCGCGGAAAAGCTGGACGTCGATGCGGCAATCATTTTTGCCGATCTGCTGCTCCCGCTCGAGTGCATGGGGCTGGATTTTGAATTTCAAGCCGGTGAGGGTCCGGTAATTCACTCGCCTGTGCGCACGATCGAGGATATTGCGCGACTACGCACCGATCGCGCTTCGGAATTGGGCTATGTGGCCGAGGCTATCGAGCGCGTGGTTGCGCACTTCAAGGACCGCCTGGGGATCATCGGCTTTTGCGGCGCGCCTTTCACACTGGCGAGCTACATGATCGAGGGCGGCGGATCGCGCAACTATGTCCATACGAAGACGCTGATGTATCGCAAACCGGATGCCTGGCACAGGCTACTGGATAAGCTGGCAGTAGTTCTGTGCGAGTTCGCGCGCCAGCAGGTGGACGCCGGCGCGGACGCAATCCAGATTTTCGACAGCTGGGTGGGCGCGCTGAGCGTTGAGGATTATCGCGAATTTGTGCTGCCGGTGACGAAGGGCCTGATCCACGAGGTGCAGGCCATCGGCGTTCCGGTGATTTACTTTGGCGTGGATACGGCGAGCCTGCTGCCGGCGATGCGGGAGACGGGCGCCGATGTGCTGGGGCTCGACTGGCGGGTTCCGCTCGATGCGGCGTGGCGCAGCATTGGCTACTCGTGCGCAGTGCAGGGCAATCTCGATCCGATCACGCTCTTTGCCGAGCCAGCGCTCATCCGCAAACGTGTACGGCAGATTCTGGGCCAGGCAGGTGGACGTCCGGGGCATATTTTTAATCTTGGACATGGCATCGTTCCGAATACGCCTGTAGAAAACGTTCAGCATGTCGTGAAGTTCGTTCGAGAATATGCGGCGGAGAGCCGGCATGAGTGAGCAAACGGCGGTCCTGCTGCTCGCGCATGGAACGCCGGATGCACTCGACGAAATTCCCGAATACCTGCGCAATGTAACGAGCGGGCGGTCCATGCCGGAAAGCGTAGTCGAAGAGATTCGCCACCGGTATTCGCTCATCGGCGCAAGCCCCCTGACCAGCCTGACGCTTGAGCAGGGGCGGCGGCTTTCCCAGGAGCTTTGCCTGCCGGTATACGTGGGCATGCGCAACTGGAAACCATACATCGCGGATGTTGTCCGGAAGATGCGCGAGGATGGTATCAACAAGTTTGTCGCGATTTGTCTCGCGCCGCAGAATTCGCGCACCAGCGTAGGACTGTATCGGCGTGCCGTCTTCGCCGAGGCGTCTGGAATGCAGGTCGATTTCGTTGAGGGATGGGCGGATCATACGCTGCTCGCCGACGCTTTTGCAGAGCGGCTGCGCGCTGTATTCGATCCATTCAGCGCGGAAGTGGGCGAGCCCGTGCCAGTGCTGTTTACCGCGCACAGCGTGCCCTGCCGGACGATCCAGACGCCATCTGTAAGTAGTGAAGCGCCAACGCAGACCATTGGCCCTGACCCATATTCGATTGAAGCCAAGCGTACGGCCGCGTTGGTTGCCGAACATGTGAATGGACTCACGCCGGAGAGCTGGTTCTTCGCCTTCCAGAGCCAGGGCATGTCAGGCGGTCCGTGGATTGGTCCAACCGTGGAAGACACACTGACCGCGCTGGGACGCGAGGGCGTGCGCCATATCATCGTGCAACCGGTGGGATTCCTGTGCGACCACGTCGAGATTCTTTACGACATTGACATTGGCTTTCGCCAGTTCGCGGCAAATCTCGATATGGAGTTACGCCGCCCGGAATCGCTCAACGCATCACCCCTGCTGACTGCTGCGCTGGCTGATATTGCGAATAAGGGTTTGGCTCGGCTTGGCTCACGATGAAACGCGTCGCAATTATAGGGGGCGGTCTCAGCGGTCTTGCGGCGGCTTATCAGCTCGCGCAAGAGTCGGGCGTCGAATTTACTTTATTCGAAGCCTCCAAACGATTGGGCGGCACGGTGGAGACAGTACATCGCGATGGTTTCGTCATCGAGTGCGGGCCCGATTCCTGGGTGACAGAGAAACCCTGGGCGCGGGATCTGGCCGTCGAGCTTGGGCTTGAGGCGGAGATCATCGCTTCGAACGACCGTTGGCGGCGGACTTACCTTCTCGAAAATAATCGTCTTGTGCCCATGCCCGATGGCATGCGGATGATGGTTCCAACCCGCTGGGCCCCGATCATGGAATCGCCGCTCTTCAGCTGGCAGGCTAAGCTTGCTTACCTGCGCGAGGCCAGGCTCCGGGAAGAATTGAAGCAGTCAGCGCTCGCGGATAGCGAGGATGAATCGGTTGCGAGCTTTGTTCGCAGGCACTTTGGCGACGAAGTCGCCGGGACGATCGCTGGTCCTTTGCTGTCGGGGGTGTTCGGCGGCAGCATCGACGCCCTGAGCGTCCGCGCCGTAATGCCTGCTTTTGTGAAGCTGGAGAAAGAGCACGGAAGTCTGATTGCCGGGCTGCAACAACGGCAGGAGGCTGGTTCAGCGGCGGTATTTACGTCACTCAAGCCAGGATTGGGGACACTTATCGAACGAGTCGCGCATGCGTTGCCCGGTAATGCGGTCCGGCTGGAACATGAGGTTCGCTCGTTCTTACCGCAAGACGGGCAATGGCGAATTGAAGCCTCTGGAGCCAAAGATCTCTTCGACGCGGTTATCGTGGCAACGCCGGCCCACGTCACGCGGCGCCTGCTTGGTCCTGTTAGCGGACAGTTTGACGACTTGCTCACTATGGATGCTTCGTCGGCCATCGTGGTCGCGCTGGCGTTTTCGGCCGAGCGGGCCAGACATCTGAGGATTCCGCGTGGATTTGGGTACCTTGTGCCACAGAAAACGACAGCCGGGCGAAGGCTTGAAGACAATCCGCCGCTGCTGGCATGCACCTTCGTCGATCAGAAATTTTCGTGCCGGGCTCCGGATGGTGCGGTGCTGCTGCGCGGCTTCTTTGGTGGTGATGCCGCCCCTGCCTTGCTCCATGAGAGCGATTCGGCGCTGATTTCGCTGGCTCATCGCCAGCTTTCACGGGCACTCGGTCAACTACCGGAGCCGGATATTTCGCTGGTCCGGCGGTGGCCGTTATCGCTTCCTCAATATGCTGTCGGGCATTTGGATCGGATGGCCAGGCTGGCCGAGGCGGTTACCGGCTTTCCAGGACTTTACCTGGTGGGCAATGCTTATTACGGCGTGGGTCTGCCGGATCTTGTCCGGCAAGGGCGCGAAGTGGCGCGACAAGCGGCGCGAGAGTGACGTATTCATCCCATCAAGCGGCCCTATAGAATTTGCGGACCTTGCGATGCGCGAATAGCATCTGATGGCGTATGGCAACGACTCATGTGAATGCATCGGTTAGCGGCACATTTGCACTGGGCGGAGATCTCCACATCCACCGCTTGGGCTTTGGAGCCATGCGCATCACCGGCGAAGGCATCTGGGGCGAACCCAAAGATCCGGAGAAGGCAAAGCAAGTACTGCGCCATGCGATCGAGTTGGGCGTGAACTTCATCGATACCGCAGACTCGTATGGCCCGGAGGTTAGTGAGCGGCTCATTGCGGAGGCGCTCCACCCGTATCCCAAAGCCCTGGTTATTGCCACAAAGGGCGGTCTGACGCGCTCCGGGCCAAATCGATGGGCCCCCGTGGGGCGGCCAGAGTATCTGCGCCAGTGTGTAGAGATGAGCCTGCGACGGCTCAAGGTTGAGCGCATCGACCTATGGCAGCTGCACCGCATCGATCCCAAAGTTCCTGTTGAAGAGTCGCTGGGCGCAATCAAGGAGTTTCAGAAACAAGGCAAGATTCGCCACGTCGGCCTGTCTGAGGTAACGCAAAAAGAAATTGAGCGCGCGCAGAAGACTCTACCCATCGTCAGCGTGCAGAACCAGTACAACCTGGGCGATCGCAAATACGAGAGCACACTTGAGTATTGTGAAAAGCACAAGCTGGGATTCATTCCCTGGTTCCCGGTGGCTGCAGGCCAGCTTGCCCGGCCGGGCGGTCCACTCGACGCGGTCGCAAAACAGCATAAAGTAACGGTGGCGCAGCTATCGCTGGCATGGCTGCTGCATCACTCGCCGGTTATGCTGCCGATTCCCGGGACCTCCTCCGTTACCCATCTCGAAGAGAACATTGGAGCCGGAGCGGTACAACTGAATTCAGACGAGTGGAAGACGGTTGAAAGCGAAGCCCCGAAAGTAAAGTAGCCAGGGGATAGAACGCGGGCAGATCGATATTTGGTCTGCCCGTTTTATTTGCTACTCAAAAAATTAAGGCTGAACAATGACTCCGCAGGCAATGCGGGCTCCGGCGTTGCCGGTGGGGTCGGTCTTCATATCGTCGGGCTTCTCGTGGATCATGAGTGACGTGCCGCCGTTGGCGAAGACGGAGTTGGGGGCGGCGGGGTCAAGGGTCACATCCTTGGCCCAGAAGGTCTTATTGACTTTACCGTCGGCATCCACGGTCAGGTTCAGGGGCATATCGCCGTTGTGGTGGCCTTCAGGATTTTCGATGCCATGCTTCTTGCCGGCTGGATTGAAATGTCCCCCCGCGGACTTGAAGTCGGGCGGATCACACTTGGCGTTCTGGTGAATGTGGATGGCGTGATCGCCGGGAGGAAGATTCTTCAGGTCGACTTTAACCTCAACTCCAGCTTTCGTCTGCTTCAGGACAGCGCTTCCTGCATCCTTACCATCGGCTGTCTTGATTTCGACCTTAACGGACTTCGGCCCCGCGGCGAACGCTGTCATCGGCAACGCGGCGATTGCGGATAGTGCGGCAGTCAGAAACAACTTCGAGAACGTTGTGTTCATGGGGGATTCTCCTCGCACCGACTAGCATACCCGAAGCAAGGGATTCATGAGATGAAGCTGT
>DATAQX010000186.1:0-9386 GCA_036264455.1 Silvibacterium sp.
TCGGTAGTCTCACGAGCAAACTGGAAGTTGCGCGGCGGAGCTAAAATGAACTTGCCGGGTGAAACGGAGGCAGGCTCTGCAGGGATGCAACCATGCTGAGGGATAACCTAGCGGGCTCATCGAGCCGATGCTCAGCGGCGCTGGGGGCCTTCTCTCGCGCTGCACGCTGACGGGCGGAAGTCATCGGACGATAGACCCCCTATGCCTTGAAAATCCCCGCCCCGCAGGGGCGGAACCTACACTAACGGAGAACGTCGCTTCTCCATTTCAGGCTGAACCAAGACACAGGAACCAGACGTCCGGCTATCTTAGCCCTGGATACGGGTAGAATCCATACGTCACTGGACCACTGCGTGGCGTGTCAGTTCGTCGCCTTTCGGAATCACCCAAAAAGGATATAATTTGCGAGGCTACATTAGGGCCGCCACTATCGTTTCGATCTCTTCTGACGCGACCCGCGTCGACCAGAGTGCATGAAGTTGCTCCAAGCCCCGCCGACCTGCAGGGTGAAAGCAACTCGCTGGGTTCAATTACAGCTTGAACGAGACGGTTTGCTAAGGAGAAAGCTCCGATGGCGCTCCCCAAGAACAAAACCAAAATCGTTGCCACGATCGGACCAGCTTCTGAAACACCGGAGATGCTGGAACGCCTGATCCGCGCGGGGCTGAACGTCGCTCGGCTTAACTTCTCGCACGGCGACTTCACTGGTCATGCAGAGCGCATCCAGCGCATCCGCTCGGCGGCGAAGGCCGTCGGCCGCCGTGTGGCAATCATGGCGGACTTGCCGGGGCCAAAGATGCGAATCGGCAAGGTCGAACCAGAGCCGATTCAATTGCATGCCGGCGAACACTTCATCCTGACTGTAGAGGAGATCGTTGGCACTCCGCAACGCGTATCGGTGAGCTTCAAGAGCCTGCCGAGCGTTCTAAAGTCCGGTGACAGACTCTTCCTGAATGACGGTCTGGTGCAATTGACGGTCGAGCGCGTCGAAGGCAGCGAAGTGCACTGCAAAGTGGCGGTCGGTGGTGAATTGCGTTCCAAGAAGGGCCTGAATTTGCCCGGAATCGCTCTCGGTATCAGCGCTTTTACGGACCACGACCGCCGCTGTCTGGAGTTTGCGTTGCAGCAGGGAGTGGATGCTGTGAGCCAGTCGTTCGTGGAGACCCGTGGGGACATGGAAGCTGTGCGTGCCGCAGCTAAAGAGGCCGGCAAAAACCCATTCCTCGTGGCCAAGATAGAGCGATTGGACGCCATCCGGCACTTCGATGAAATCCTGAACGCAAGCGACGGCATCATGTTTGCGCGCGGAGATCTTGGTGTAGAGATTCCGATTGAGGAGATGGCGATCTTGCAGAAACAGCTCCTCGCCAGAGCCGGTATCGCTGGCAAGCCGGTCATCACAGCAACGCAAATGCTCGAATCGATGACAATGAGCCGCCTGCCGACCCGGGCCGAGGCGACAGACGTAGCAAACGCTATCCTCGACGGAACGGACGCCGTCATGCTTTCCGGTGAGTCCGCGATCGGTAAATATCCTGAGGAGGCGGTGGCGATGCTGGCGAAGATTGCCGCCTACACTGAGTCACAACGTCCGGCGGTCCGCCTGCCGGAACTTCGTTCTCGCCTGCGCCACGGGCCGCCGAGCACCATTGCAGATGCTATTTCCTCCATCGTGGAAACTGCTTTGGATATCGTCCCATGCGCGGCGGTGTTCGTTCCCACCCGAACCGGCACGACCGCCAGAATGATCTCCCGCTTGAATCCATCGCAATGGATTGTCGGGCTCAGCCGTGACCCGGCTGTGTGCCGGGGACTGGTTTTTTCCTATGGTGTGGCGCCTGTCCAACTGGTCGAGGATCCGAAAAGCTGGAGTGATTTTGCGCGGACCTGGCTAGAGGAGCAGCAAATCCTCGGCGACGTCGCCCTGCTGGTGGCGGGACCCTCTACGTGGAACCCGGAGGACAATTATCGACTTGAATTTCTCAAGGTCGGGGGTACGACTTCACGTGTTGGTTCGGCATAACCTTTGCAGCAAAGGGGTGCTCACTCAAAGTGATGCGGTTGTCCCGTAGCTGAGAGCACGGCGCTCCAGTCCGAACTGTTAGGATCGACTCGCTTCTGCTCTGTTGCCAGGAGTTCGATCGGGACGTGAATAAAGCGATCGTGCAAATAACCTATCACCACGCCGGTTTTGCCGGCCATAGCGGCATGAACAGCATGCCGCGCGAATGCATCGCAAAAAACAGAGTCTTCGGCATTGCCTGGGCTGCTACGCACGATGTAGCTAGGGTCAAAGTAGCGCATAACGAACGGAATCTTCCGCGATTTAAACCATTCTTCGATCTTCTGGCGCAAAAACAAACCGATGTCGCTCAGCCTGACGTTTCCCGAAGGATCGCGCTCCTCTCCAGTGTTTTCCAACAGCTCCTGTCCTGAGCCTTCGGCAACGGCAACGACTGCATACCCGTGTTTCAGAATGCGCTGTTCCAATGCTGAGAGAAAGCCGTTTTTCCCCTCCAACCCGAACGGCACTTCGGGGATGAGCGTGAAGTTTACCTCCTGGCTCGCCACGGTGGCTGCGGCGGTCAGAAATCCAGCGTGCCGTCCCATCAGTTTCACTACCGCGATTCCGTTCTGCACGCTGCGCGCCTCAGTGTGCGCGCGTTGCAACACCTTGGTGGCTTCCTCGACCGCGGTGAGGAAGCCG
The DNA here is from genome assembly GCA_036264455.1 of Silvibacterium sp. Taxonomy (GTDB): domain Bacteria; phylum Acidobacteriota; class Terriglobia; order Terriglobales; family Acidobacteriaceae; genus Silvibacterium. The sequence continues at coordinate 2,708 of DATAQX010000186.1, forward strand.
AATGAGCGCGCGACAAATGGGATATCGTTATCGATGGTTTTGGGCACTCCCACGACGGAGAGTGCATGACCGCGGCTTTGGGCGTCCTCAAAGAATGCCTTAGCCCCACGCTGCGTTCCATCGCCGCCGATGGTGAAGAGGATATTGATGCGACGGCGGATGAGATTTTCAACAGCACGTGTCTTGTCTACCGGACCGCGCGAAGTCCCCAGAATTGTGCCGGCTTGCAGATGAATTCGATCCACGATCTCGTGAGTGAGAACGAGAGGCTCTGCGCCTTGTTGCGGATCCAATCCTTGATATCCCCAGCGGAATCCGAGCACTTCTTTTACGCCGTAGGCGTCATGCATTTCGAAAAACACCGACCGAATGACATCGTTGAGTCCAGGACATAGACCGCCACAGGTAACAATACCGGCGCGGGTTTCCGCTGGATTGAAGAATAAATTTTTACGCGCGCCTGCCACTTCAAAGAGGAAGCCGTCCTCTGGACGCGTATTTTCGGTGCGAAGGATCGTGGCGGGGACGCGCTCCAATTCATTAACCCAGCGTTTGAGAGGTGACGGAAAGCGCGCGGCACCGAGGACAGGGATGTTCATGGATGATTCCTCAATCATTCCCAAGAGTCAGGCTCGGCTACAAACGTGGGAGTCTAGCCGAGCGTGTTAAGAGTCCGTAAATTTGAGCCTGATGGGGGTTCACCTTCTGGCCGTTGTTGGCATCAAACTTCTGTCACGACTTCAATTGCCCGGTCCGCCGTCGTGGGAAACATTATATCCAGTGGGAGCACTTAGAACGTCGATAAGGAAGGCATTATGATGCAGCCGACACAAACCCTCCGCCTGAAATCATATGAACTCTCGCCTGGTGTGGGCGTTCGAACCGGCATGAGCGTTGCCGATCTCAGGCAATCGTTTCTCGACAATCTCTTTTGCGACCTCGCTCGCGAACCCATGGCAGCGACTCCCAACGATATCTATACAGCGTTCGCACTTGCCGTTCGGGATCGCGTACATAAGCAAGGTGTGCGGACCATGGAAGCACGCGTTGAACAGGAAGCGCGCGTGGTGGCGTATCTGTCCGCAGAGTTTCTGCCTGGCCCACACTTGGCCAATAATCTCCTCAATCTCGGGATCGTAGAACCGGCCCGAGAGGCCCTCGCGAAGTTTGGCCTTGATCTCGACCAAGTGATTGAGCAGGAGGAGGAACCCGGGCTTGGCAATGGTGGTCTAGGACGGTTGGCTTCTTGCTATATGGATTCGCTCGCCTCCCTCGAAGTGCCCGCCGTTGGCTACGGCATTCGTTATGAGTTTGGCATTTTCGAGCAAGCCATCGTGAACGGCTGGCAGGTGGAGGTCACGGACAAGTGGTTACGGTTTGGCAATCCCTGGGAGGTCGTCCGGCCGGAGATCTACTACGAGGTGAAGTTCGGTGGACATACGGAGGTGGGCAAGGACAAACAAGGGCGTCTCCAAGTCCGCTGGCTGCCCGACACCGAAGTCAAGGGCGAGGCTTATGACACGCCGATCCTGGGCTACCGCGTAGGCACGTGCAACACACTTCGTCTCTGGAAGGCCGAAGCCGTGGAGTCGTTTGATTTCGCCGCCTTTAACCACGGCGACTACTACCGCGCAGTTGCGGACAAGATGGAGTCGGAGAATATCACCAAGGTCCTTTACCCGAACGATGAATTGGCTCAGGGCAAGACGCTGCGACTGCAGCAACAGTATTTCTTTGTGAGCTGCTCGTTGCAGGACATGATTCGGATCCATCTCGGGCTGAAACGGCAGCTGGAGACATTCCATGAGAAGTGGGCGGTACAGCTCAACGACACGCACCCTGCTATCGCAGTCGCCGAACTGATGCACCTGCTGGTCGACGACCACGAAATGGACTGGGACACGGCGTGGAACGTTACCCGCAATACCTTCGCTTACACCAACCACACGCTTCTTCCTGAGGCGCTTGAGAAGTGGCCAGTCAGCCTGATTGGCCAGCTCCTTCCCCGTCACCTGGAGATCATCTACGAGATCAACGCTCGCTTTCTCGAAGAAGTTCGAGCGGCGTTCCCCGGCGACAGCGACCGGCTCTCCCGAATGTCGCTCGTCGATGAGAGCGGTGAGCGTTTCGTGCGCATGGCGTACCTCGCAACTGTCGGCAGCCATCGCGTCAACGGTGTAGCCCGGATGCATTCTGAGCTGCTCAAGCAGACGGTGATGCATGATTTCGCTGAGTTGTGGCCAAAGAAGTTTTGCAACGTCACCAACGGCGTAACACCCCGACGCTTCCTGGCAGTCTGCAATCCTCGCCTTTCCCATCTCATCACCGAGTCCATTGGAGAGCTGTGGTTGTTCGACCTTACTGAGCTTCGAAAGCTGGAGCCACTGGCGGACGACAAGGCGTTTCAGCAGCGGTGGCGCGAAGTAAAGCTCGCAAACAAACGAGACCTCGCTGCGTTGCTGAAACAGCGGACTGGTGTGGACGTGAACGCCGAATCACTCTTCGATATCCAGGTCAAACGCATTCACGAATACAAGCGCCAACACCTCATGGTCCTTTACATTCTCTCTCTCTATTTGCGTCTCAAGCGTGACCCGAAAGCCGACATCCCGCCGCGCACCTTCATCTTCAGTGGAAAAGCCGCACCTGGCTACTTCATGGCCAAGCTCATCATCAAGCTCATCAACGCGGTCGCCGAGATGGTCAACAACGATGTGGCGGTGCGCGGTCGTCTGAAGGTCGTCTTTCTGCCGGATTTCAGCGTCAAAAGCGCTCAGCATATCTACCCTGCCGGGGATCTGTCCGAGCAAATCTCCATGGCTGGCAAGGAGGCCAGCGGCACGGGCAACATGAAGTTTGCGCTCAACGGCGCCCTCACGATCGGTACCCTCGACGGCGCCAACGTGGAGATTCGCGAGGAAGTTGGCGCAGAGAATTTCTTCCTGTTCGGGTTGACTGTCGAACAGGTCCGGGATCTGAAGCTCCGCGGATACCGTCCCGGGGAAGTCCCCGAGAAAAATGCCCCCTTGCGGGAGATACTGGACTTCATCGGCTCAGGCGCTCTCGCAGGGGGCGACCCCAACCTCTTCCGGCCGTTCCTGGATCGCTTGCTGTATGACGATCCATTCCTGGTGCTGGCCGATTACCAGGCTTACGCGGATTGCCAGGAGCAGGTCACTGCCTTATGGGGCGACCAGCGGGCGTGGACGCGCAAAGCAATCCTCAACGTGGCGCGCATGGGCAAATTCTCATCCGACCGCTCCATCCGCGACTACTGCGAGCAGGTGTGGCGAGTGAAGCCGGTGAAGGTGCCGTCTCGAAGTACCGTCTCGCAGACGCATCATCCTGAGAAGCGGGCATCGTGATCCAGTTACCGCCCACGCTTTGGGCAACGTGCCGAGCGAGCAGACCGCGACGGTTTGCCAGTATCGGGTTTGCGGAAAAACAAGGAGGAACTCATGGCGACGAAGATTGGAATTAATGGCTTTGGCCGGATCGGGCGGTTGGTCTTTCGTGCCGCTGTGAACAATCCCAAGGCAAAGATCGTCGGCATCAATGACCCGTTCATCGACCCGGAGTATATGGCCTACATGCTGAAGTACGACTCCGCACATGGGCGATTCAAGGGCACAGCAAAAGCGAGGGACAACCAGCTTGTCGTCGATAGTCATGCCATCGATGTCTATGCCGCAAAACGACCCGAGGAGATTCCGTGGGCAGCGTGCGGCGCCGAGTATATTGTCGAGTCCACCGGTGTCTTTACCACGCTCGAAAGCGCCGGCGCCCATCTCAAGGCCGGGGCTCGCAAGGTCGTTATCACCGCGCCGTCGAAAGACGCTCCTATGTTCGTTATGGGTGTGAACCACGATGGGTATCAGAAAGACATGACCGTGGTTTCCAACGCCTCCTGCACGACGGGCTGTCTGGCTCCCCTTGCCAAAGTCGTGCACGACAAATTCGGTATCGTCGAGGGACTGATGACAACGGTGCACGCGATCACAGCCACACAGAAAACTGTCGATGGCCCCTCTAGCAAGGATTGGCGTGGCGGACGCGCCGCGGCCTCCAACATCATTCCATCGAGCACGGGCGCAGCCAAGGCCGTTGGCAAGGTAATCCCCGAGCTCAATGGTAAATTGACCGGAATGTCGTTCCGGGTCCCTACCGTGAATGTCTCTGTGGTCGATTTGACGTGCCGATTGGCCAAGCCCGCCAAATACGAGGAGATCAAGGCAGCGATGAAGGCGGCCTCGGAGGGTCCGATGAAAGACATCATTGCGTACACAGAGGATGATGTCGTCTCAACCGACATCATCGGTGAATCGTATAGCTGTGTGTTCGACGCCAAGGCGGGCATTGCTTTGAACGACCATTTCGTAAAACTGATTGCCTGGTATGACAACGAGTGGGGCTACTCGTGCAAGGTTCTAGACCTCATCATGCACATGGCTGCCGTTGATAAGGGCTCTGCCACAGCGGGCAAGTCTATCGCCGCACACGAACCCGTGAAGGTGTGATCTTCTGGAAAGAAGTTTCGATCAGGTGAGAAGCAAGCCTGATATACCGGCGACCAGACAGTAGACGATCAGGGGTATAACCGTTCGCTTGAGAACAAAACCATCTTGATTGACCAGTTCCAGAATCGAGGTCACAGCGACGATGTTGCTGATTGCGACCATGTTTCCCATGGCGGCGCCTACGGATTGCAGCGCAAGAATCGAAGTTCGATCAAAGCCGAGCGTGTGGGAAATCGAGTCCTGGATACCGGCGAAGGTCAGGTTCGAGACGGTAGCCGAACCTGCGAAAAATGATCCCAGCGCGCCCAGTACAGGCGCAAAGAATGGCCAGCTCCTGCCCGTTATAGAGGCGAACGTCCGGCCGATGATCATCGTCTGCGCCCTGTCTCCTCCCAGCGTCATTAATTGGACCATGATCAACGCCCCCACCAGAGTGATACTTGGCCGACTCAACCGATTCGTCGTGTCCGCTACGACCTTTTTTAGCGTGGGAAGATCAATTCTCAGTAGCGGTATAGAAAGCAGCACGACGACGACAAATGGAATGAGGGCAGGGACAAAGAGCGCATTATAACTCCAGTTTGAGGACGTGCCGAAGATAGAATCCAGTCTGAGAACGAGAGCCGCGCTCACGCTGAATATTCCAAGCGATCCCAAGTCCAGCGCCAGTTTGGGAAACTCCGCGTTGAGCCATGCGCGAAAGGGCAAGAAGCGCACCCGCGTGACAACCAGAATTGCGATCAGCATCAGATATGGTGCGAAAGCCCGTACGCGTTCTTGGTGTTTGGATGGTGGATTGATCTCCGCTTCTTTGCCTACATGTGTGTGCGCCAGCCCCATTTGGCGCTTTGCCAGCAGCACGGAAAGGCAGAGTCCAACAGCACCGCCGATCAACGATGGGAACTCGTAGTTGAAGCGGGACAAAAACAAGGAGGGGAGAACACAGCTCAAAATGCTGAGATAAATGTAGAGCAGGTTTTGGCGAATCTCGGCCCATCCCACCACGAAACGTAATGCAACAACCGGCACGAACAGCGCAGCCACACTGTTCACAAGGGCGCTCTTCCAGCTCACAGCGAGAATCTCCGAGGGCCCGAATGGCACCTGACTGAAGCCAAACCACATTGGAGTGCCGACTGCACCGAACGTAGCTGGCATCGAATTCATCACCAACGTGAGAATCGCCACGCGCACCGGCTCGAAGCCCAGGCCGACCAGCAGAGGCGCGGCGATTGCGGCTGGCGTTCCGAAACCACTGGCGCCTTCAAGCATGAACGGGAACGCCCATCCGACGATCATCAATTGGGCAATCGGATTAGAGCTCACCTCCTTCAGCCATTCACCGATGACTCCTTCAGCTCCTGAACGCCGCATCGTTTGCGACAGCAGGATGGCGCCCCAGATGATGGATACCGGAGTCAGGGCCGAAAGCATCCCGTTCACAACCGTGGCGTTGACCAGATTGGGGTCGAACCGGGAGTGAATGAGAACAAGAAGGTAGACCAGCGCAGCGGCAAAGGGGAGGCTTATATGGGACGGCCAAGACTTTTTCTTGGTCATCACATAGATGAGGAAGCCGATGGGCAGGATTGCCAGGAAGAAATCCATAGCGACACCGACTCCAGTGTTTAGATCACAACCGAACCTTCGACGAATGACTGATGGGTAGCCAGGGCCAAGATGTTACTCACAGTGGTGTGGGCGATTTCGCTCAATGCCTCGCGTGTGAGGAATGCCTGGTGTGAGGTAATCAGCACGTTGGGAAAGGTGAGTAACCGCGCCAGGTCATCATCATGAAGCACGTCGCCGGAGAGATCCTCGAAGAAGATGCCTTCCTCTTCCTCATATACGTCGAGTCCCACACCTGCAAGGTGGCCGGACTTTAACGCTTCAATTAAAGCCTTGGTGTGCACCAATCCCCCTCGGCTTGAATTGATGAGTATGCTGCCGCGCTTCATCAACTCGATTGTCTCCGCACGGATGGTGTACTTGGTCTCAGCGGTGAGCGGAGTGTGTAGTGAAACTACGTCACTCTTCCGTAACAACTCGGGGAGAGTTTTGACATATTCCACTCCGGCTTGTTTTGCCCATTCATGGTTTGGGAAAGGGTCATAGGCTAGCACTTTCATTCCAAACCCTAGAAGAATCTGCGCAGTGACGCG
>DATAQX010000245.1:0-12166 GCA_036264455.1 Silvibacterium sp.
TTCCAGGCGGCTCGGCGAACCATTCAAGGCTATGAAGCAGTCCACATGATCCGGAAGAGGCAGATTCGATGGGTGGCAGGAGATGATCTGCCTCGACAGATCGAGTTCATCGACCATCTCTTCGATTTGGCAGCCTGAACACGAGTGCAGGCATGAAATAATCTGTCCGCGCCTGAAGGTTGCAACACTGCCGATCACTTTGAGTCGTGGCGTGCCGTCGAGCTAACCGCCGAGGCGGTGGATAAATACATCACCAGCGAACTGGAAGCCGGGTACAAGCCCGCCACCGTCAATCGACAGACACAACTTCTATCGCAGGCGTTCAGCCTCGCAATCGAACGGAAGCATTTATCGACCGCTCCGGTAATTCGGCACCTGTCCGAAAAAGGCAACGCCCGTCAGGGATTCTTTGCCGACGCCGATTTCCACGCTGTCAAAGACAAGCTCCCTGCGTATCTGTGCGACTTCGCTCAGTTCGGATACCTAACGGGATGGCGCAAGGGCGAGATAGCGTCGCTGTGCTGGTCCGACGTGGAAGGCGATCTGATCCGGCTGCGGGGCGAGAACTCCAAGAATGAGGAACCCCGTAGCGTGATCCTGAGCGGCGATCTGGCAGAGTTGATCGAACGCCGGAGGGCAGAGAGGCAGGTGGCGACGAAATCCGGCGTGCGGCTTTCCGCCTACGTGTTTCATCGCGAAGGTCAGCCAGTGGGCGATTTTAAAAAGGCATGGCGTAGTGCTTGCGTTTCGGTGGGCTTAGGTCGATTCGTGTGTAAACAGTGCAACAAGCCTCTCGAAGGAACCAGATGCAGGGGATGCGGATTGGACGGGAAGTACGAGGGGCGGCTTTATCACGACTTCCGGAGAACGGCTGCACGGAACATGGTGCGGGCGGGCGTGCCGGAAAGGGTGGCAATGGCCATCACCGGGCACAAGACGCGGAGTATTTTCGACCGCTACAACATTGTGAATGAGGCCCGACCTCCGGGAAGCCATGCAGCGCACGCAGAGCTACCTGAAGGAAGGCGGACAGCAACCGCATCGCGTCGCCGTAATGCCCATCCGAACCGCTCAAAAATAAGCCAGTGTCCGGGAGAACCCGGACACTTTCCGGACACTTGGCCAAAAAACGACTGAAGCCGCCTTCGGGCGGCCTTCTTAATCTCTTTATTCTCAGCGGTTTGATTGGTTGCGGGGGCTGGATTTGAACCAGCGACCTTTGGGTTATGAGCCCAACGAGCTACCGGGCTGCTCCACCCCGCACTTACATATTAACAATGGAAGACGAGGTGGGTCAAACGCGGCTGCTGTAGTTAGAGTTACATTTCATTCCTCTTCTGTCGCGCTGCAGGAGCATCGCTGCGGCTGGGACTTTAGTGAGCAGGTGTGATTTTGAAGCTATAGGCATAAGTGCTGTCGGGTTTCGACGGAAGATTCAAATGAAGGCCATCAGTTTCCTGTGTAAAAGAAATCTTTGCAGGGGAGCCGAGTAGCGTAACTTCACCGACGTTGAAATTGGTCGTGCTCGCCAGCGAATGAATCGTGAGATGGCCATCCTGCGGCCAGCCCAGGGCGATAGCATACAGCGCGCCGTCCTTGGTGGTGAAGCGAATGTCCTGAGGAGTAAATGCGCCTCCCGACGTGTCATGGAAAGAGCCTGCAACCACCTTCGTAGGGCCCTCGCCGTAGACACTCCAGGGGCGCGTACCGTAAATCGCATCCCCATTGACCTTGAGCCACACGCCGATCTGGCGAAGAATGGTCTGCGCTTCTTCGGGAATCGTACCGTCGGAGCGCGGCCCGATGTTCAGCAGCAGGTTGCCATTCTTGCTGACGATATCGACAAGCTGATGCACGATTGATTCGGCGGATTTGTAGCTGTCATTCTTGACATAACCCCAGGACGCATTGCTGATGGACGTGTCCGTCTGCCAGTGTTGCGTGCGGATCTGATCCAACTGGCCGCGTTCGATATCGAGCACGGTTGTTCCATCGGGAAAGGCCTCGTTCTTGCGAAAGAGCACTGGCTGAATCCCTTGTTTCGCTGCCTGGTTGTAGTAGAAGGCTGCGAACCGCTGCAGATATGGCTCGAACTCTTTCTGGTGAACCCACCAGTCGAAATAGATAAGCTCCGGATTGTACTTCTTCACGATTTCAGCGCTGCGCGCGAGCCAGTCATTAAGATAGGCGGCGTCGGGGTGGCCGGTGTCATCTTTGCTGGGGTCGATGCCGATGTGGGCTGGCCCATAGAAAGCTGCATATTTCGGATCCTGTACATCGGAAGGGAAGGCGCGTCCCCCGTTTAGGAACCAGTAATGCTCGGCACGATGTGACGAAGCGCCAAAATGCAACCCCTCCGCGCGAATCGCCTTAGCGAGATCACCAATCAGATCGCGCTGAGGGCCCATCTTCGCCGCGCTCCAGTCACTCAGGTCAGTGGCGTACATGGGAAACCCATCGTGATGCTCGGCAACGGGAATGACATACTTCGCGCCAGACGCCTTGAACAGCGCAGCCCATGCAGCTGGATCGAAATGCTCGGCGTGAAATTGCGGGATGAAGTCCTTGTATCCGAATGTGGTCTGCGGTCCGTATGTCTCAACATGATGCTTGAACTCGGGACTGTCCTGGAGGTACATGGCGCGTGGATACCATTCACTCCCGAAGGCGGGTACGGAGTAGAGGCCCCAGTGAATGAAAATGCCGAACTTGGCATCCTGGTACCAGTCGGGGATTTTATAGTTCTTGAGCGAATCCCAATTGGGCTGAAACGGGCCCTCGTGCGCCGCCTGATCGACCTGCTTCAGTAGTCCCGCACGCTGATTGTCGTATTTCGCCACAGCCTTCTGCCATAGGAGATCGTCGGCATTGGGCTGCTGTGCAAGGGACACGGATCCCATGCTCATGTAAGCGATTGCAGCAAGAATCAAACAGAAACGCATTCGATCGCAACTCCATAGTTGAATTGATTTGAAAGTCACAGCTTACACCGTTTCCATCGGCAGCGGCTGTCCCTCCTCAGAAACCAGCTTCCGCGCTGATAAACTTAACAGGAAGCCATGTTTGAAAATCTTTCAGAAAAATTACAGCGCGCCTTCAAGAACCTCCGCGGGCAGGGAACCGTCAGCGAGGAGAACATGCAGGAAGCGCTGCGCGAAATTCGTGTGGCATTGCTCGAAGCCGACGTCAATCTAAACGTCGTCAAGGACCTGATCGAGCAAATCCGTGTCAAGGCCCTTGGCCAGGAAGTCATGACAGCGCTATCTCCAACCGAACAGGTCGTCAAAATTGTGCACGACGAACTGGTCGAGTTGCTCGGCAGGGACACCGCACGCTTCCAGTTCGCCTCGCGACCGCCGACCGTCATTCTTATGGCCGGCTTGCAGGGTTCCGGCAAGACCACAACCTCGGCCAAGCTGGCAGCGTGGCTGCAAAAAGGTGGACACCGCCCAATGCTCGTCTCGGTCGACGTCTATCGTCCCGCGGCACGCGAACAGTTGAAGGTCGTGGCCTCCTCGATCAAGGCGAAAATCTACGAAGGCGACCTGAAAGGCGAACCCGCGGGAACCGCGCTCGTCGAGCGGCTGGCAAAGGAAGCTCGCCGCGAAGCCGTCAACAGCGGCTGCGATACCCTCATCGTCGACACTGCCGGCCGCCTGCATATCGATGCTGATCTGATGGACGAAATGGCGAAGCTGAAGTCACTCCTCACTCCGCAGGAGATCCTCTTCGTCGCCGACGCTATGACCGGTCAGGATGCCGTCCGCTCCGCCGATGAATTTCACAAGCGCCTCGCGCTGACTGGCGTTGTTCTCACCAAAATGGACGGCGACGCCCGAGGTGGTGCTGCGCTTTCCATTCGTCACGTCACCGGACAGCCCATCAAATTCATCGGCGTGGGCGAGCGGCCAGACGCCTTTGAGCCGTTTCATCCCGACCGCATCGTCAGCCGCATCCTCGGCATGGGCGACATCATGACGCTCATCGAGCATGCCGAGGAAAAGCTCGATCGCAAGAAGTCCGAGGAGTTCGCCAGGAAGGCTCTCAGCGGCGATGGTTTCTCGCTCGAAGACTTCCGCGATCAGTTACGCCAGATCCGCAAGCTGGGCTCGTTGCAGAGCATCATGAAGATGCTGCCCTCCGTCGGACCATTCCAGGGCATGCAGCAGATGGCCGATCAGGTCGATGAAAAACAGTTTGTCCGCGTCGAAGCCATCATCAATTCCATGACGCCGAAAGAGCGCAATCACCACGAGATCATCTCCGGCAGCCGCCGCAAGCGCATCGCCAATGGCTCCGGCACGACGGTGCAGGAAGTGAACCAGCTCCTCCGCCAGTACGCGCAGATGCGCAAGATGTTTAAGGGCGTTGGAAAAGGTGGCGGGATGCTGCAACGCCGCGCCATGGGCATGCTGGGCGGGATGAAGGGAAGATAAAGCAAGGATGTTAATGCCTCATCTTCAGGATCAGCTCGACGAGATCACCGCAAACACGCGGACCCTTGTCCAGCCCGAGCGGCTGGCTATCAGCGAGCGCGCGGTCGAAGATCTTTTCGCCACGGGCATCGAACAGCGCATCCTGCCCGTCGGTGCGAAGGCTCCGAATTTCGTCCTGCCCGACTCGACCGGACGCCTCGTCAAGTCCTCCGACCTGCTCGCCCTCGGCCCGCTCATCATCAGCTTCTTCCGTGGACGCTGGTGCCCGTACTGCGTCACCGAACTCGAGGCCTGGCGCGATCTTTACCCCATCGTGCGCGAACGCAAGGCACTGCTCGTCGCCATTTCGCCGCAGACCATTCGGCAAAGCGACTTCACCCAGGGGCAGCATTCGATTCCTTTCCCGCTGCTTTTTGACGAGGGATGCCGTGTTGCCGAGCTCTTCGGCCTGGCCTACACCATTCCGCCATTTCACCAGCAGCACTATCGCAGCGTTCTGGTGAATCTTCCGTTTGTGAACGGCGATGAGAGCTGGAAACTCATCCTGCCCGCGACCTACGTCATTGCCGGCGACGGCACAGTACTTTTTGCCGAAGCTCATGCTGACTTCCGCGTTCGCCCCGAACCGGAAGAAGTCCTCCACCATTTGCCTGTAGTCACCCGCTAACGCATTTTTGGAAATACTGTAGTACGAAGCCGTTATCCTAAAGTCAACGTGACCGACAGGGAGCGTTGACACTGCACCTGAAAAAGGCACACGATTTCCGAAAATGCCTTAGGACAGCCGATGAAACGAATCCTATGGACCGCAATACGCCTGCTGTTGGCGGCAATCATCGTGGTCTACCTCGTAGATTGGGCAGTGCTGCGTGTTCGCATGACCCGCGGAACGGCATACGGAACCGTACAGGTGGATGAGTATTTATCAACAGCCCTGAAGGGCAACAAGGCCCAGTACGACTACCTGGGCTCGGCGCCCGTTTCCTGTGCGCATTCCATCTTTCCGCACGGAGCCGCTCCCTGCTGGTGGGTCGTGCGTCACACCAGCGTCTGGGAATAGAGGCGACAGGCTCAGTCCTGCTTCTCTTCGTGGTATTCCTGTTCCGTATTGATCTGCCACAGGGAGGCCTTATCCAGATTGCCTGCGATGATATTGTCGACCGCCGTCATCGCGGTAAGCATGGAATGGTCCTGGTTGTTGTACTTGTGCATGCCGTTGCGGCCTACCAGGAAGAGGTTTTCAAAACCATTCATGTACTCGATAAGTTCATCAAATCGGTCATAAGTGCCGAAATAAGCCGGATAGGTCTTCGGCACTCGCACTACATGCGAGTCGAGCACGTGGCTCGCGCGCAGAATGCCGATCTTCTCGATTTCAGCGATGGCGAACTTCGCGATCTCCGCGTCGGGCATCTTCCAAAGCTCATCGCTCTCGTAGCAGAAGTATTCGAGCCCGATCCACACCTTCGACGGATCGGCCACCATGTATGGGCTCCAGTTATTAAAGATCTGCAGCCGTCCGACCAGAACATCCGGTTCCTGAATGTAGATCCAGGTATCTTTGAGCCGAGACCCATCAGGCTCGGTAACCGAAAGCTTATCCACCAGCAGGCCGACGGTAATGAAATCGCGATATACCAGCCCTTCGGCGATCTCACGAATCTTGTCCGGTGCCTGCACGTCCATGCTGCGAATCAAGTCGCGAATCGGCATCGTCGAAAAGACGTAGTCTGCCTTGATCGTCTCGCGTTCTCCTCGTTTGTTCACAGCCTCTACTGACACAACACGATCCCCCTCAACATGTACCTTCTCAGCCCGCGCATCTATCCGCACTTCGCCGCCGTTTTCCGTAACCAGCCTGGCGACATATTCCCAAAGTTGACCCGGCCCATACTTCGGATACAGAAACTTCTCGATCAGCGACGTCTCCGTGCTCTTTTGTGCGATATCGCCTCTTCCTGAGCGCCCGAAAGTCTGCCGTAAAAAGTGTGAGATGGCTGTCCGCAGGGATAATCCTTTGATCCGCTGTGCTCCCCACTCGGCGCTGATGTGATCGCAGGGCACTCCCCACACTTTCTCGGTATACGACTTGAAGAAAGTGAGATAAAGTTCTCGTCCAAAGCGGTTGATCAGAAAATCCTCGAGTGTCTTCTCCTGCCTTCGTGGAAAAAGTCTGGCTTTGATATAGCTGAAACCGATCCTGAGCATCCGCCACGGTCCGAGTTGCCCCAGAGTCTTCCCATTGAGCGCGAGCGGATAATCAAAAAAGCTGCGCAGAAAATAGATGCGGCTCTTGCGAGGACGGACCAGCATCACCAGATCCGGATCAGCCGCAGCACTCGGCGATCGACCGACAGTCCGCCGTTGGTTCTGATATTGAATCGTCTGCTCGTCCGAAGCCCCTTCGCTCTCGGCGACTGGCAGCAACTCCGTCCACCAGTCCATCACCCGGTCAGCCTTCGAAAAAAAACGATGGCCGCCGATGTCCATCCGGTTTCCCTTGTACTGGATGGTGCAGGAAATTCCGCCAATGCGGTCAGTGGCCTCAAGAACAATGGGTCGAATATTGCTGCGGCGTAAAAATTCAAGTGCTGCTGTGAGCCCGGCCGGACCCGCGCCGATGATCACTGCGGTCTTGCCAGCGGTCATTGAACCACTCCTGCCAGGTCAGAAATATCAGTCGGTGCGCAGGATTTGCGGGCACACAAAATCACCGGCGTCATGGCTGCGCCGGTTGGAACTTCAAGAAAAGACATATATTTCTATGTTCGGGCTTTACGGGCGTTTGGGCAAGCAGCGAACGCTTCGCTGCTTGCCCTCAATGCTCTATTGTTCCACCGTTTGCGGGACACTCGTTTTCGAGACCCCGCCCGAAAGCGTCTCCCATCCGCGCCTCTCCAGATGCCACCAGATCAGGCCGCCTGCAATAGCGGCCATGAATAGAAGCAGTGTGCCGGCTAGCCAGTCTCCGAAAACAAGCTTGCCAATGCCAAAAAGCGCTCCATAGACAAGAACGCAGCCCATAATAGTGTCGAAAGCGTTCGCTGACATATCGCGGACCGGGGGCATCTCCGGCGCCAGGCTCGCGATGCGCTTCCATCCATGCACAGTGGGGTGAACCCGGCGATAGAACGCGAGCAGAGTGGAATCAGACTCCGGACGCGTGACAAATGTGGCCGCAATCCATGCAAGCGTGGTGATGCCCGCCGTAATCAGTGTGCTCTTTGCAAACACCACAGCATCGTTGCCGGTGAAATGGACGCGCGAAAGCATGATAGCGACAAATGCGGCTACGAGCATCGCAGTAATCTCGCTCCAGGCATTCACTCTCCACCAGAACCAGCGCAGAATATAAACCGCCCCCGTGCCCGCGCCCAGGTTCAGTACAAGTTCCCACCCTTGACTGATCGAAGTAAGCTGGCTGGCCACGTAGCCGCTGGCAAGAACAAGAATCACCGTGATGATTTTGCTGATCAGCACATAGTGATGTTCTCCTGCTTGCCGAACCAGAAAGCGTCGATAGAAATCATTCACCAGGTACGACGTACCCCAGTTAAGCTGTGTGCCGACTGTCGACATGTAAGCCGCCAGAAACGCAGCGACCATCAGGCCGCGCAGCGCCGGCGGCAGAAAATCGCGCAACACCATCACATAACCCTGCTGTGGATTGCTCGCAAATGCGGCGCTGGGTTGAAGGCCGCCGTGAGGTGAATACACGGCAAGCGCAACCAGGCCGGTAAGGATCCAGGGCCACGGACGAAGCGCATAGTGCGCTATGTTGAACCACAGGGTTGCGCCCAGCGAATGCTTCTCATTCTTTGCACTGAACATGCGCTGCGCAATGTAACCGCCGCCACCCGGCTCTGCTCCCGGATACCAGGACGCCCACCACTGCACGCCGATGTACATCGCGAAGGTGAGCAGCGGCAGGGTCCACAGGTTTTCGGTGGTCCAGCCTGTCCGAAAATCAGGCAGGAACGAGAGCACGTTTGACGTAGGCAGTCCGGCATGCCGTGTAGCCGTATCTACGACGGCGAGCTGCAGTTTGAGCCCGTGCATGCCGCCGAGATGGGAGACTGCAATCCAGGCAAGTACTACGATCATCGTCATCTTCAGCGCAAACTGGAAGAGGTCGGTGACCAGAACGCCCCACAGGCCCCCGATAAAGGTATACAGACCGGTGAAGGGAACCAGGATGAAGATGCAGATGGCAAGCGCCGTGTGCCGTGGATCGCCAAGGGTGTAATGAAAAAGCGTGTGCGAGCCCACGGTGAGCGAAAGTACTCGGCCTTCTGCGATGATCGGTCCCATCACCACAGCGATAATGTCCACCATGGCGCGGGTTACCCAGCCGAGAATAAAGCAATTCATCAGCAGGCCAAGATAGATGGCCTTGAATCCGCGCAGAAATGCGGCCGGCTTCCCCCCATAGCGGATCTCGACCAGCTCTACATCTGTAAGGATCTCAGCGCGCCGCCAGTAACGGGCGAAGAAGAAGACCGTTGTCATGCCGGAAAGGCAGAAGCTCCACCAGATCCAGTTGCCGGAAATGCCCTGCGTCGCTACCAGTCCGGTGACAAGCAGGGGAGTATCGGCGGCAAACGTGGTCGCAACCATCGACGTGCCGGCGAGCCACCAGGAAACATCGCGCCCGGAAATGAAGAAGTCTTCTGTGGAGTTACCGGCTTTGCTTCGGTAGTAGAAACCGATGAGCAGGTTAAACAGCAGATAGCCGGCAATGACGAGCCAGTCCGTAAAGGTAAAAACCATGTATATGCCTTGCGAGGATAATAGGGCCTGGAAGGAAGGCTGTCCACCAGTATATACAGGTTTGGCTTAGTGATGCCGGGAAAGGGCATCGCTGGTTCACGCTGTCAGAACAGGCTCGCGCTCGAGGGCTTCCTCCGGCGGCAGCATCAGGCCTCCCGTAGTGAGCCGGTATATCTGATTGCGCCAGACGATTTCGCTGTTGCCGTAACTCGCAGCCCAGTAGAAGAAGCCAAGCAGATCGCGCAGAGGGTAAAGCAGCGCGGTGCGGACGGGATGGCGATCGCTGACGACGGTAGCGCCCACGAGAACGGCGAGCACCGCACGGGTGAGAACGCTGTAGGCCAGCAATGCGAGAGCGAACAGGGGATGCCCGAGCGCCAGGGACGCAAAGGCCGAGAGTAATCCGAAGGGAACGCTGAAGGTAAGGCAGGTTCCGAAGTGTCCTCTGGGTCGCGAGAAGCGGGTTGACCTCATCCACCGGATCTGATGTTTCTGAGAATCCGCAAAGCTCGTGTTCAGCACCACATGATCGATCGCGTGCGTCGAGAGCACCACCGTGTGGCCTTTGGCTGCAATCGCATTGCCGAGCACAAAATCATCAGCGCAGTATGCGCCGAGCATGCCAAATCCGCCGATTTCACGTACACAATTCCGGCGCACCGCCATCGTAGGTCCCAGCGTAAATTGCATGCCCTCCATCAAATCGGCCACGAGCACGCCTGCGCTCATTTCAATAGACATGCCGGCAGCTTCAAGCTTCGACCAGAGGCCGCGCCCTGCGATGCCGCGATAGAGGCAGGTGACGGCGCCCACCTTTTCATCGGCAAAGGGCCTGACAACTTCGCGAATGTAGCTGGGGCTAACCCGCACGTCGCTGTCGCTGACGATGAAGATGTCATGTGCAGCTCTCTTCTCCATCAACTCAAGCGTGCTGACCTTCGCGTTGACGTGCCAGGGTTCGCCGGTCAGTACAAACTTCACCGGAATCTCTGGATAAAGTGCAGCTACCCGCCGTGCAGCCAGCAGGCCGGGGTCGGAAGAAACACGCGCCCCGAAGATGATTTCGTATACCGGATAGTCCTGAAGGAAAAACGTCTCAAGACGAGCTTCAAGATTTGGCTCAGTTCCATGGAGAGGCTTGAACAATGTGACCGGCGGTAAAAAGACTTGTGTCGCAGCGCGGCGGCGCGCAAGAAAGCGCCATATGCCGGCGACAACCAAACCCGTGAATGCTGAAGACGTAAACAGGCCAATGAGGCCGATGCCGAGAAAAATCTTAATCATGAACTTTGCGGGGTCTTACCGTGAACTGAAACAGAGTTGGGTAAATTCCTTATTTACTTAGAGTAGCGCAGGGAGCGTAAAGTTGCGCACTCTTTCGCGTAACGTGTTTTACCTCGCCGAATCACCGTTTTTGCTTGGCCGAGGAAACAACGACTATCGGGCGGCGCAGGGGAACCATCGCCGCGCCTTGCTGCGGATATCCCTGCATGCGAGTAAACATCTCGCTGCGAACGTAGTCGACAAAGCCCTGCATCTGGCGATTCATCTCCTCCATGCGCTCGCGCATCTGCAGAATGATCGCGATACCGGCGATATTAACGCCGAGATCGCGCGCCAGGTTGAGAATAAACTCCAGGCGCTCCAGATCCTCATCGGTGTAGAGGCGTGTATTGCCTTCGGTGCGAGACGGCTTCAGAAGCCCCTCTCGCTCGTACAGCCGGAGAGTCTGCGGATGTATCTCGTACATCTCAGCCACTGCCCGCCGGATCGGTACCAGCCCAGCCTGCTGCGACTGCGCATGGTGCATCTGGTGCAGCATCTCGGTGCGCACGTACTCCACGAACCCCTGCATCTGCCGGTTCATCTCCTCCATGCGCTCGCGCATCTGCAAAACGATGGCGATGCCGGCGATGTTCACGCCGAGATCGCGCGCGAGGTTGAGGATGAACTCCAGCCGCTCCAGATCCTCGTCTGTATACAGGCGTGTGTTGCCCTCTGAGCGAGACGGCCGCAGGAGGCCCTCGCGCTCGTAGAGCCGCAAGGTCTGCGGATGAATGTCGTACATCTCGGCGACCGCCGAGATCATGTACGCTCCCCTGGACTTGCGTTTCGTGGCCATCGGCAAAAGGATACCCTGAGCAGAGGCTTGGCGCATCCAACAGGAACCAATGCAGACGCGCCCCGTCGCAAGGAGAGCCTCTCATGGCCCGCAACCTTAATCCGATTTTCCTCGCCGGCCTCGGAGTCGGACTCACCGCTGCCGGCATTGCCGCGGCCACAGCGCTGCGGTCCTCCCCGCCGCCCGACGGCGCAGTGGTCCTCATCACGGGAGGCTCGCGTGGCCTGGGCTATGCGATTGCTTCGCGATTCGCGCGCGGGCGAGTCCGGCTGGTGCTCGCCGCTCGCGACCGCCTCGAGCTCCTGACGGCGCAACAGGCTCTCATCGCCGAGCACCCGCACCTGCGCCCTGAGGACTTCTACCTCGTTACCGCGGACCTGACAGTGCGCGAGGATTGCGAGCGGATGATTGACGAGGCGTTCGCCCGCTTTGGCCGCATCGATGTGCTGGTCAACAACGCAGGGATCATCGAGGTCGGGCCGGCCGAGGTCCAGCCGCTGGAGGCCTTTGAGCGGGCGATGCAAACGCACTTCTATGGCACGCTGCACACCACGTGGCACGCACTGCCGCGGCTGCGGCAGCAGGAGCCGCTGGACGGGTGGTCGAGGCGCGCGGCGATCGTCAACATCGCTTCGATCGGCGGCAAGATGGCAGTCCCGCACATGTTGCCCTACACCGCTTCGAAGTTCGCGGTGGTTGGTTTCTCGGAGGGTCTGCACGCGGAGCTGCGCAAGGCGAACATCCTGGTGACCACGGTGTGCCCGGGCCTGATGCGCACCGGTGGCGAAGACCACGCGCAATTTATCGGCAAGGTGGAGGACGAGAAGCGCTGGTTTAT